>NZ_JBMNDO010000044.1:0-57860 GCF_052542855.1 Streptomyces sp. SAS_281 | reverse complement strand
CGATCTAGGAATCCGGGCGCGCCCCTCGGCGTCACCGCACGGCCGTTAGCGGTCGAAGCGCTCGCCGGCCTCGTCCTGGGCGCGCTGGGCGGCGCCCTTCGCGCGGTCGCGGCCCTGCTGGGTCGCGTCCTTGGCGCGGTCGCGGCCCTGGCCCTGGCCCTTGCGGTCCTTCGCCTGGTCCTGCGCCTGGCCGGCGAGGTTCTTGGCCTTGTCCTTGAACTGGTCGGCGATCGCCATGCTGTTCACTCCTATGTGATGCGTGGGGGTTCGGCCCCGGTGGGGCCTCGACCAGATTCACACGGCCGACCACGCTCCGCATGTCGATCACTCACGCTGCGTGCGCGTTGCGCGTTCGTCCTGGTCAGCGGCGCCTCCGGCGCCGACGAGGCCCCGGCTCCGGCCCTCCATGCGCGGGCCGAAGCGGCGCATCTCGCGCTGGCCGACGACGCCGATGAGGGTCGGCAGGTAGCCGCGTACGGACTGCATGCCGCGCAGCCACCACTGGGCGTAGACGTGGGCGGAACGGCGCTCGATGCCGGCGACGATGCGGTCGACGGCGGGGCCGAGCGGGTACGTGCGGTTGGTGGGCCACGGGAGGCGCTTGCGCAGGTCGCGCATGACGTCGTCCTCGTCGGCGCCGCGCACCATGTCGGTGTCGGTCCAGGAGAGGTAGCCGACGCCGACCTTCACGCCCTTGTAGCCGACCTCGCCGCGCAGGCTGTGCGCGAACGCCTCGACGCCCGACTTGGAGGCGCAGTAGGCGCTCATCATCGGGGCCGGGGTCATCGCGGCGAGGGACGCGATCTGGAGGAAGTAGCCCCGGCTCTCCATGAGGACGGGCAGGAAGGCGCGGGCCGTCACCGCGCCGCCGATGAGGTTGACCTCGATGACGCGGCGCCAGGCGACCGGGTCCGAGTCGACCAGGGGGCCGCCGGTGGCGACGCCCGCGTTGGCGACGACGATGTCGATCTTGCCGAAGCGGGCCTTCACCTCCTGGGCGACGCGGGCCATGGCCTCGTGGTCGGTGACGTCGGCGTGCCAGTGGTCGCTCTCGCCGTGGAGGCGGGCCGAGACCTTCTTCAGCTCGTCGGGTTCGAGGCCGACGAGGGCGAGGATCGCGCCCCGGGCGGAGAGCTTGCGGGCGAGGAGTTCGCCGACGCCGCGTGCCGCGCCGGTGACGACGACGACCTGTCCTTCGAGATTTCCCGTGCCGCTCACGCGACCTCCTCCTTGCCCTCGATGTCTGTACTACTCCGCGCGCCCTTGTCCGGGCCGCCCGGAAGGTAGGCGGTGACCAGTTCCCGTATCTTCGCCGTGACGGTCTCCGGCGCCTCCACGGGCGTCATGTGCCCCATGCCCGTCAGCTCGGTGAGGCCGAGGCAGTCGGGCAGGGCCGCCGCGATGGCGCGGGCGTGGACGGGCGGCGTGAGCCGGTCCTCCGTACCCGCGATGACCGCGGTGGGCACGCGCAACTCCCGTACGCCCTCCTCGAGATCGAGCTCCGCGAGGACGTGGCCCCAGGCGACCCGGGGTATGCGGGGGCAGGCGTGCACGATGCGGGCGCAGGTGTCGACCCGGTCGGGGGCCGAACCGGCGCCCATCGTCCCGTACTTCAGTATCCGTCGTGAAACCGGTGTAACCGGCCCAAGGGGGGCGCGCGCGCCGAGGATGGCGCGGGTGAGGCGGGTGCGTACGGCTCCGGCGCGCATCGGGACGACCAGCGACTCGGCGAGGAGCCGGGAGCTGCCGGTGCTGCACAGCAGGACGGCGACGGCGTGCTCGCGCAGCTTGGGGCGGCGGGAGGCGGACATGATCGTCATACCGCCCATGGAGTGCCCTGCCAGGACTGCCTTCTCGCCGGGGGCGAGGGTCGCGGCGAGGACGGCTTCGAGGTCGTCGGCGAGCGCGTCGGTGGTGTAGCCGTCGCGGGCGGCGGCGGGCGAGGTGCCGTGGCCGCGCTGGTCGTAGGCGATGACGCGGTGGTCGACGGCGAGGTCCCGTATCTGGGCGTCCCAGAAGCTGGTGTTGCAGGTCCAGCCGTGGGAGAGGACGACGGCTGGCGCGCCCTCCTGGCCGTGGATCTCGACGTGTATCCGGGAGCCGTCGGCGGAGACGGCGAGGAGTTCGCGGGCCGCGACGGGGCGGCGGCCCGCGACGGGCAGGGGTCGGCTCATCGGACGGCCTCCTCGGAGACGGTGTCGCCGGACGTGCGCTGGGCGGGGACGGGTGGACGCAGGACCTGGTATTCGGCCAGGTCGACGGTCCGGGTGGCCTTGCGGAACTCGGCGGTGGTGCCGGGCCAGACGGTGGTGTTGCGGCCGTTGGCGTCCAGGTACCAGCTGTTGCAGCCGCCGGTGTTCCAGACGGTGCGCTTCATGCGGTCCTGGACGCGGCGGTTCCAGGTGTTGACGGCGGAGGGGCGGGCGTCGAGGGCCGCCTTGCCGCCGAGGAGGTTCAACTGGCGCAGGTAGTCGGCCATGTAGTTCAGCTGGGACTCGATCATGAGGATCATCGAGGAGTTCCCGAGCCCGGTGTTGGGGCCGATGATCGTCATCCAGTTGGGGAAGCCGGCCGCGCTGGCGCCGCGCAGCGCCTGCATGCCGTCCTTCCAGGACTCGGTGAGCGTGATCCCGTCGGCGCCGACGACGCGTTCGGCGATCGGCATGTCGGTCACGTGGAAGCCGGTGCCGAAGATGATCGCGTCGACCTCGGCCTCCGTACCGTCGGAGGCGACGACCGTGGAGCCGCGGACCTCGGCGAGGCCGGAGGCGACGACGTCGACATTGGGCTGGGCCAGGGCGGGGTAGTACGTGCTCGACAGCAGGATGCGCTTGCAGCCGATGCGGTACGAGGGGGTCAGCTTGGCGCGGAGGGCCGGGTCCTTGATGGCGCGGGCCATGTTGGACTTCGCTATGCGCTCCACCAGGCCGAGCTGGTCGGGGTGCTTGGTGAAGGCGCTGACCTGCAACTCCCTGATGCCCCAGAGGAGTCCGCGGCGGGCGGCGCCGGTGGCGGGCAGGGTGCGGTGGAGCCACTGCTCGGCGCCGCTGATCTTCCGGTCCATGCGGGGCATGACCCAGGGCGGGGTGCGCTGGAAGAGCGTCAGCTTGCCGGCCTTCGGCTGGATCGCGGGGACGATCTGGATGGCGGAGGCGCCGGTGCCGATCATCGCGACGCGCTTGCCGGTGAGGTCGGCGTCGTGGTCCCAGCGGGCGGAGTGGAAGACCGTGCCGGGGAAGTCGGCGAGCCCCGGGATGTCGGGCATCTTCGGGTCGGAGAGCGGCCCGGTCGCGGAGACGACGACGTCCGCGACGACGGTGTTGCCGTTGGCGCTGTCGATGACCCAGTGCAGCTCGTCGTTGTCCCAGCGCATCTGCTTCACCTCGTGGTCGAGGCGCAGGTGGGCGCGGAGCCCGAAGGTGTCGGCGACGTGCTCCAGGTAGGCGCGGATGTGCTCCTGCCCGGAGAAGGTGCGCGGCCACTCGGGGTTGGGGGCGAACGAGAAGGAGTAGAGGTGGGACGGTACGTCGCAGGCGCATCCGGGGTAGCTGTTGTCGCGCCAGGTGCCGCCGACGGAACCGGCCCGTTCCAGGATCACGAAATCGGTGATGCCTTCGCGCCGCAGCCGGACCGCGGCGCCGAGGCCCCCGAATCCGGATCCGATCACCGCCACGCGTACATGCTCGTGCTGGGCCATGCTGCCGCCTCCCGCGGTACGTCACACGACTCTGCCAGCAATCACTGGCATGGTTGGGAGGGTAGAGCAGCGGAGTACCGATGGGTAGGGGGCGGACGGAGGAAAGTTACCGGCGGTACAACTTGCGGCTCGCACGCGTTCTTCTCGCCGGGGAGGCGGATAAGGTGCGGGGGTGGCAGATGGACCCGGGCACCGCGAGTACCGCATGGAGGAGCTGGCCAAGGAGGCCGGCATCCCCGTGCGGACCGTGCGCTTCTACCGTGAGCGCGGCCTGATCTCGCCACCCCGCCGCGAGGGCCGCATCGCCTGGTACGACGACCACCACCTGGCCCGCCTGCGCACCATCACGGGCCTTCTGGAGCGCGGCCACACCCTGACCGGCATCGCCGATCTCGCCCGTACGTTCGAGAGCGGACGCGATGTCGCGGAGGTGCTGGGCCTGGGCGAACCGTCCGAGGAGACCCCGGTCCGCCTGACGCCCGAGCAGCTGGCGGACTACTTCGAGGGCGAGTCCACGCCGGAGAACCTGGCGCTGGCGATGGAGCTGGGCTACCTGGGGACGGACGGCGAGGAGATCGTCCACATCAGCCGCCGCCTGCTGGACGTCTCGGCCGAGCTGGTCCGGGAGGGCGTGCCGCTGTCCGCGGTGCTGTCGACGGGCCGCCAGGTCCGCGCGCACGCGGAGGCGCTGGCGGACCTGTTCGTCTCGGTGCTCCAGGAGCACGGCGCGGAGACGGACCCGGAACCGCCCCAACTGCGGCCCCTGGCACGCGCGGTGATAGACGCGGAGCTGTCCATGGCGCTGGACCGGAGGCTGCGGCGGAAGCCGGAGGAACCGGAGGCGTAGGGGGGGGCGCCGACGGGCCGCCCCCGCCCCGCTCCTACTGCTCGTACACCACCGTCACCGGCGCGTGGTCGCTCCACCGTTCGCCGTGCGTGGCCGCCCGCTCGACCCACGCCTTCACCGCGCGGCCGGCGAGGCCGGGGGTCGCGACCTGGTAGTCGATGCGCCAGCCGGTGTCGTTGTCGAACGCGCGCCCCCGGTACGACCACCACGAGTACGGGCCCTCGACGTCCGGGTGCAGGGCGCGTACGACATCGACGTACGCGGCCTCCGCGAAGACCCGGGTCAGCCACGCGCGCTCCTCGGGGAGGAAGCCGGAGCTCTTGCGGTTGGCGCGCCAGTTCTTGAGGTCGGCTTCCTGGTGGGCGATGTTCCAGTCACCGCAGACGACGACCTCGCGGCCCTCGGCGGCGGCACGCGCCTTCAGCCCGACGAGGTAGGGCAGGAAGGCGGCCATGAAGCGCTCCTTCTCGTCCTGCCGTTCGGTGCCGACCTCACCGGAGGGCAGGTAGAGGCTCGCGACCGTGACGCCGGGCAGGTCGATCTCGACGTACCGCCCGCTCGTGTCGAACTCCTCGCACCCGGCGTGCCCGTGACCGCCGAAGCCGATCTGCACCCGCTCGGGGGCGCGCCGCGAGTAGAGGGAGACCCCGGCCCGGCCCTTGGCGGCGGCCGGCGCGTGGACGGTGTGCCAGCCCTCGGGGTCACGCACGTCCGCGGGCAGCTGCTCGGGCTCGGCGCGCACCTCCTGGAGGCAGATCACGTCGGCGTCGGTCTGCGCCAGCCACTCGACGAAGCCCTTCTTGGCGGCGGCGCGGAGTCCGTTTACATTCACGGAGGTCACGGTGAGCATTCCGGCACGATACCGGTCAATGATGCCGCATACATGTACGATGCATCGCATGAATATCCACACTCGGGCCTTCGACCACCCCGATGCCGTCAAACTCAACGACCGCGTGCAACTGGAGTACGCCGAGCGCTACGGCGATGGGGGCGATGTCACACCGCTGGACCCCACGATGTTCGACCCGCCTCACGGCCTGTACCTGATCGCGTACGACGCGTCGGAGCAGCCCGTCGCCACGGGCGGCTGGCGCTCCCAGGAGCGCAACGACGAGGGGTACTCGGACGGCGACGCCGAGCTGAAGCGGATGTACGTCATACCGGAGGGCCGCGGCCAGGGCCTCGCCCGCCGCATCCTGGCCGCCCTGGAGGCGGACGCCCGCGCCGCCGGCCGCACCCGCATGGTCCTGGAGACCGGCGACCGTCAGCCGGAGGCCATCGCCCTGTACCTCTCCAGCGGCTACACCCCGTGCGAGAAGTTCGGCCACTACCGCACGTACGACAGCAGCCGCTGCTTCGCGAAGCCGCTGCGGGGGAACGGCGCCGCCTGAGGCGGCGTCCCCCTCACCCCGCCTTCGGAAACGCCGTCTTCAGGGCCGTCCCCCGGGTGAGGAACGCGACGCGGATCACCGGCAGCATGCACAGCGTCTGCGTGACCGCGTACCAGGGCGGGCACACGCCCGGGACCAGGTCGACGCCGATGATGGCGATGGGCATGATCACCGCCAGGGTGCTCAGGCGCTCGAAGGCGCGGCGGGACCCCCCGGCGGCCGAGGCCGTGATGCGGAGCAGTACGTACGCGATCACCGGGAGCAGGACCGCGCGGACCCACATGAAGGTGTTCACCGTGTGACCGGTGGCGGCCACCACGACGACCGCGCCGAGGGCGGCGGCGGTGAGCGCGCCGTAGAGCGTGATGCTCCGGCGCGCCGAGGTGAGGGCCCGCAGGGCGTCGGACTGGAGATTCGTGTTCGAGGTCATGGTGACGACGCTAGGAAGCGCCGGTCCGGCACGGTATGCGTCTGGGCGCACAAGGGGGTGGGTCCAGACCCACTCCTCGCCCGGACCGGGCCTCCGCGCACTCCGCGCGGTGCAGAGTGGGTGCATCGGGACGGACGCGGGGAGGCAGCAGGCGATGAGAGTGCTGGGGTCGTGGGCGGCCGGGGCGGGTATCGGGTTCGTACGGGCGTGCGCCGTCGCCGCCGTCACGCTGCTGGTCCCCGCCGTGTGGGCGGGCGCGGTGGCGTGGGGCGTGGGGTGGGGCGCGACGAACCCCTGGTCGTGGGTCGGCCCGTCGGTGCTGGTGTGCGTGGGAACGCTCGCCCTGACGCGCCCCGTGTGCCGGGCGGTCCGCGCGCTGGTCGCCCGCTGGTCCGGGACCGGGATCCCGTCCGGCTACCGGAGCGCCCCGCCGGTGACGCGCATGGCCACGGGCTTCTGGTGGAACGGCTTCGACTACCACCGCACCCGCCGGGACGCCCTCATGGACCAGCGGTGGCGGCTGCGCTGGAAGGACCCGGCCAACTGGCGCGATCTGCGGTTCACGCTGCTCGCCCCGTTCACGGCGGGGATCGTGGCGTGCGTGCCGCTCGCGGGAGTGGTGTGGGGCGCCGTCGGACTGGGTACGGGCAGGCCGGCCCGGCTCCTCGGCCTCCTCGTGGCCGTCGCCTCCTCCCCGTACGCCTGGCGGCCGGTCACCCCGGTCGCGGTCCGTTTCCTGCGGCCGTCCGCGCGGATGGCGCTCGCGGACCGGGTGGACGAACTCACGGGGCAGCGGGCCGATGCGACGGTGGCCCAGGCCGCCGAGATCCGCCGGATCGAACGGGATCTGCACGACGGGGCGCAGGCCCGGCTCGTCGCGCTCGGGATGTCCCTGGCGACGGTGGAGAAACTGATGGAGACCGACCCGGACAGGGCCAGGGCGCTGATGCGCGAGGCGCGGGCGGGCGCCACCGCCTCGCTGACCGAGCTGCGCGACCTGGTGCACGGGATCAACCCGCCCGTGCTCAACGACCGGGGTCTCGTCGACGCCGTACGCGCTCTCGCCCTCGACAGCCCGCTCGAAACGGAGGTCGTCGCGGACGTGCCGGAACGGCTGGACGCGCCCGTCGAGTCGGCCGTCTACTTCGGCATCGCCGAGCTGCTGACCAACGCGGTCAAGCACGCCCGCGCGACGCGGATGCGGATCACCCTCGCCCAGGACGGCACGGGCCTCGTCGTGGAGGCGGAGGACGACGGGCGCGGCGGCGCGGTCGTCCGGGACGGCGGCGGGCTCGCGGGGCTGCGGCGGCGCCTCGCCGTGTTCGACGGCCGCCTCGACCTCACGAGTCCGGCCGGCGGACCGACTCTCGCGAGGATCATGGTGCCATGCGAATCGTTGTAGCGGAGGACCTGTATCTCCTGCGTGACGGCATGGTCCGTCTCATCGAGGCCTACGGCCACGAGGTGGTGGGCACGGCCGCGACCGGGCCGGAGACGCTGGCCGCCCTGCGCGAGTTCCGCCCGGACGTGGCGGTGTTGGACGTCCGCATGCCGCCGACGCAGACGGACGAGGGCCTGCGCGCGGCCCTCGCCGCCCGCGCCGAGATGCCGGGGCTGCCGGTGCTGGTCCTGTCCCAGTACGTGGAGCAGCTGTACGCCCGCGAGTTGCTGGCCGACGGGTCGGGCGGCGTCGGCTACTTCCTGAAGGAGAGCGTGTTCGACGCGGACCAGTTCATCGACGCGCTGGAACGGGTCGCGGCCGGCGGCACGGCCATGGACCCGGCGGTCATCGCGAAGCTCCTGTCCAGCGGCTCGTCCCACCGCCGACTCGACGGACTCACCGAGCGCGAGCACGCCGTCCTGGCACTGATGGCCGAGGGCCTCTCCAACCAGGCCATCGCGGGCCGCCTGTTCCTCAGCGACAGCGCGATCAGCAAGTACACGACCTCGCTGTTCGGCAAGCTGGGCATCACGGACGACGGCTCGAACAACCGCCGGGTGCTGGCGGTGCTGGCGTTCCTGCACCGGGCGTGAGAGGGGCCGTTCCCCGGCGTGCGCGCCCGTACGCCGGCTACCGGCCGTCCTCGCGGGCCAGGAACCCGGTTCCGGTCCACATCGCCGGGTCCGACGGCTCCAGGGGCAGCGGGGGGTGAGGGTAGGCGGTATGGCCGTCGGTGGGGGAACAGGCGGAGAAGGGGCCGGTGTCCGCGTCGAGGAGAGCGCTGAGGTGCGGGTCGCAGTGGTAGAGCCACCAGGTGGACATGCCGAGGTTCTCGTCCAGTCGCAGGTGCTCCCAGGCCCGCCACACGGCGTCCAGGCGCGAGATCGCCTCCGCGTGCTTCCACCAGGCGGGGCACCACGTCAGTGTGGTGCCGTTGATGCGGCGGCGGATCATCTGCGCGAGGTGATCGGTGACGAATGCGTCGAGGGAGGCGAAGACCGGCTCATCGCCGTCCGGCTCCGCGCTCTCCGGCACGTCGGCGTCCATCCAGATGTCGGTCACGGGCGGGCTCCGGGGTCGTATGCGTCGAGCGAGGCGCGTACGTCCTGGGCGTACCGCCCCTCCCACCACGGGATGGTCGCGACCAGGACGGGTGGTGCGCCGGAGGCCAGCACCAGGGCGCGGCCGGGCGGCATCGCACCGAGGTCGGCCACGTCCAGAACGCGTTCCCGGCGCGGGGAGTGGTTGGTCGAGCGGTTGGAGAACAGCCCCGCGCCCGACTGCGCGGGCTGGTAGGAGACCGCCACGGTCTCGGCTTCGAACTCCCCGGCCAGCTGCGAGAGGTCGCCGAGGAAGCGGGTGTCGGAGACACCGCCCCCGTACAGCCGGATGTTCGCCGCCGACCAGAGCTTCTCCATGCCCTTCTCGCCCCAGACCTCGATCCCCTGGGCCCAGGACTGCAGGATCGTCATGAGGATGATGCCGCGTGAGCCGTAGTGGGAGTACAGGTCGGGCAGGTCCGCCCATCGGCAGACGTTGGCCGCCTCGTCGAGCACACCGAGCAGGGGAACGGTCAGCCGGCCGCCGGGCTGCACCGTCGCGGCCTCCTCGGCCGCCTCCACGACGGCGACGGTCAGGGCGGTCACCAGGGGGCCCGCCGAGTCCTTGCCCTCCCGGGAGAGGGAATACAGCGTGCCGGTGCCCTCGGCGACGAAGTCCGCCGGCACGAACTCACGGCGTTTGGCCATGGACCGGCCCTGCGTGATCCAGGGATGGACGGCCGGGTTCACCAGGCAGGAGGCCATCTGCATGGCGGTGCCGTAGATACCGCCGCGCTGCTTCTCCGGCGCGGTCACGACGCCTTCGACGGAATCGGCGGGCAGTTCGTGGCCGTGGGTGCGCAGGATCCGGACGGGGGTGTCGTCCTTCGGCCTGGTCAGCCATTGGTAGACCTGGGTGATGGGGGCCCCGGACTCGGCGGCGGCCAGGAGCAGGTTCGCCAGGAGGTCCTGTCCGGCCGGTTCGAAGAACGCGTCGGTGCTGGCCCCCTGCTCGCGCGAGCCCAGTGCGAAGTGGCCGGCCAGCTTCCGGGCGCGCGAGACGTCCGTGACGTACCCCAAGGGGTTCCACCACCACGAAGGAGGCTCCCCGGCCCGGCCCTGCGGGTCGAAGACCCAGACCTCCCCCTTCGCGCCCCGGGGGCCGCGGGTGGCGTCGACGACGTCGCGCTTGTTGGAGGTGACGAGTACGGAGCCGGGCGCGTCGAGGATCGCGGGGATCGCCCGCCGGGTGGTCTTGCCGGTGCGGGGGCCCCAGATGTCGATGTGCATGTCCTCGAAGGACCCGTACAGCGGGCGGGCGCCGTTCACGGTCCTCCCGATGAACACACCGGGGGTCGCGGACTTCGTTCCCAGGCGGGCCGCGGTGGCGGCGGCGCCCTTCGCGCTGAGCTTGTCGAGGTCCTTCCCCCGGGCCAGGTGGCGGGCCGCGCGGTCGATGGCGGGCCGGGAGTCGCTCTTCAGGCGGGCGCGGAGGACGAGCGCGGCGGCCACGAGGACCGCGACGCCCTCCCCCACCGCGACGATCGTGGCCGACGTCCCGGGCCATCGCGACGTACCGCCGGGCAGCCCGATGACGTAGACGAACGGATTGGCGGCGGGCGCGGGCCCGCCGTCGACCGCGGCCCCCGCCTGGGCGGCGCCCCAGCACCCCAGCACGGCGAGGGCGGCGGTGAACACCACTCCCAGGAAGAGGAAGGGGCCCACCTCCGAGCCGGCCCCCCGCTTCCCCTCGGTGGCCGTCATGTGGAGGCCCACCTGCGGTTCGTGTCGTTGACGGCGAGTTCGGCACGGGTCAGCTCCACCTGGAGCGGGATGCCCGGCCGGCCACCGACCTTGATGAGGAACTTGCCGCGCCCCGGCGGGGGCGCCTCACGGCCGGCGCCCGCGTCCCAGGCGGGCGGCGTCGACCAGCCACTGATCATTTCCTGCTCGACGCCCGACATGGCGACCACCTGGTTCAGCTGGGGCATCTCGGCGCCGGGAAGCCCTCCGCAGATCACCATGCCGGCGCGTTCCACGAAGCCCTTGGCCTTCATCCGGTCCTCCTCCGCGGACAGCGCGAGCAGGTCGGACATGGTGTGGGTGATCATCGCCATGCCGACGCCGCGCTGCCGGTTGAGGCGGGTCAACGCGTCGACCCGGTCGACCAGTCCACGGCCGGCCCGCAGCACCCGCCACAGCTCGTCGAGGATGACGAAGTAGTGGCGCTGGGGTTCGAGACCGGCGTCGGCGAGCGCCTGGGACGCCGCCACGGCACTGAACCCGTACGTCCAGCAGGACAGCAGCGCCGCCGCCTGCAGGAGGACTTCGGAGTCGTCGATGGAGGAGACGTCGAAGCACACGGGCCGGTCCGTGTTCATGGGGACCGAGGTGGGGTGCGCGAACATGTCGCCGAGGCGCCCCTGTCCGAGGAGACCCGTCAGCGAGGACTCCAGCGACTCCGTGATGTCCCGGTAACGCCCGAGGCTGCCCCGGTCCAGGGCGACGGACCTGACGAGCTCCGGCGCCTCGTGCACGACGCGCAGCAGGTCGGCCATGACCGGGCTGCCCTCGTGCCGGTCGTCGAGGACCGTCAGGGCGGCGGCGATGATCGTCTCCTCCCGGTCGCTCGGCGGTTCGCCACGGGAGATCGTCAGCAGCGCGGACACGGCGTTCAGCCGGCGCCCGTGCGCGTCGGCGATGAGCGCGCGCCTCGCCTCGCCGGTCAGCCGGGCGGCGGCGTCCGCGGCGATCGAGGTGTCGAGCGGGTTGAGGTAGCCCCGGCCGCGGCCCATCGTGATGACCTGCCCGCCGAGCGCGTCGACGAGGTCCGCGTAGTCGGGCTTGAGGTCGCCGAAGACCATGGGGTAGGTGCCGTACCCGGCGAGGCCGAGCGCCATGCGGCGTACCACCGTCGACTTGCCCAGCCCCGGCTTCCCGAGCACGAACGCGGACGGGTTGAGCAGCAGATTGGCACGCTGGAACCAGGAGATCGGATCGCAGCACACGGCCGCGCCGGAGATCAGGTCGCGCCCCAGTGGCACGCCGACCATGGGGGTCCCCGACCCGGCCGCGAACGGCCACATGCCGCAGACCTGCACCGTGGTCCCCCGCCACTCGGGGGCGGCCTCCACGTACGCGGCGCTCCCCCCGCCCCTGCCCGGCCAGCCGCGCGAACCGGGGCCCGGGGGCCGTGGCGCGGCCGGGGTCTTCTTCTTTGCCAACGTTCTTCTCCCCTTGCGGCTTACGGCTACATGGCGTCGCGTACGGCTTGGGGTACGCGCAGGTGGTGCGGCACCACGATGCCGATGGGCAGGGCCGCCGCGAACGCGGATGCCTGTGAACCGTGCACCCGGCGCAGTGCGACCCTGGCGGGCGCGGACAGGTTGTCGACGGCCGCCGCCGCGCGCTCCAGGTCCTCCCGGTCCAGGACGGTCGCGGTGACCAGCATCCCGAACCGCACGACGCCGGCGCCGGTCGCCTCCTCCCGGGCCGCCTGCTCGGCGGCGCGGACACCGACGGAGTCCCTGGCGTTCTCGACCTTGGCCTGCTGGGCCTTGAACAGGGCGTCCTTGTGGTCGCGTTCGACCACTCGGGCGGCGGTGGCCGGGTCGTGCGGGCGGTAGAGGAGGGTGACGCGCTTCCGGCTGATGTCGGGGTGGGGCAGCAGCAGCGAGGTCAGTACGGAGGAGAAGACCTCGCCCCGCGGGGCCTCGCTCATCGACCAGGTGATGGAGTGGGCGCCGTCGTGCCGGTAGTGGTCCCAGGACTCCTCCGCCCCGATGGGGCCGGCGTCGTTCCAGGTGATGCCGGTGCCTCCGTTGCCGCGCGCCTCCTCGACCAGGACGGCGACCGAGGGGTCGTACGCCACCCGGACCGCGTCGGTGAGGTCGGCGGCGCTCATCGGGCGTGCCGGTCCTGCCCCGGTCATCGCGAGGTTGGCGGCCAGCCCGGGCAGGCGCAGGCCGATGACCTCGGCCATCCCGGCCGCGTCGCGCCGCTTCTGGCCGGGGCGGGCCGCGCCTGAGTAGGTGAGGGCGATACGGGTGGACAGGGTCGCCGAGCCCGCCGGGTAGGTGCGCATGACCTCGTGCAGGACCTGCTGCGCGAGCGGTGGCGCGGCCGGGTCCATGTTCTCCGTGATCTCGCGTTCGAGGCGGGTGCCCGGGTCGGGGGCGGCCTCGATCGTCACCGAGCAGGCGACGAGACCGGGCTCGTACGCGAGGGAGGCCAGCCACTGGCCCCAGTGCGCCACCCAGGTGTCCACCTGCTCCTCGTCCACGAGGGAGGCGCCGTCGGCGTCGCACTGCAGTACGGCGGTGTGGTGGTTGGTCAGGGGGACGCTCAGCAGGGCGAAGGGGTTCCCGTGGGCGTCGACGCTCTCGGTGAGCGTCGACGTGGCCGCGAGGCCCGGGAGTTGGCACGTTCCGTAGGCGGTGCGGCCCAGCGGGCCCGAGCGGTAGACGTTCTTCCCCGACGACTTCCCGCGCGCGAAAGCGAACCGTGCGGTGACCCGCTGCAGCCCGTTGCGACCGTGCCGGTCGCGCATGAGCAGGGGCGCCAGGGACAGCACGACGACCACCCCGAGCCCGACGGCGAGCCAGACCGAGATGAGCATGGCCAGGACGACCATGATCATGCCGCCGAGCAGCACCATGGTGCCCGCCATGCCGAGGCCGTGGATGCCCGGCGAGGTGGGCTTCCGCCAGTTCCCGTAGGTACGCGGTCCGCTGATCTCACTTGCTGCCATCGGGGCCTCTGTTCGCTGAGTTCTCCACGGCCTTGTTGGCCGCTCCCTTCGCGCTCTTGACCGCGGCCGCGGTGACCGCGACCGCGATGCCGACGGGGCCTCCCGCGGCGGACGCCTTCATGGCCACTCCGCCCGTCGCCTTCGACGCCGTGGTCATGGAGCCGGTCTTGGCGAGGCTGGGCGTGCCCGGCGCGGTGCGCGCCCCCATGGGCGCCTGCGGGCCGTTCGGCGGCGGGGGCCCGGAGGAGGAGTTGCGCATCTGGCCGACCCGCTTGGCGCCACTGGCCACCGCCCGGCCCATGCCCGCCGCGGCCTTGCCCCCGGAGCCACCGGAGCCGGCCGCCTGTACCAGCGGGGTGGTGAAGCGCATCAGGGCGGGCAGGGCGACGAGGGCCAGAATCATCAGCATGATGCCGCAGATCGACATCAGCATGGTGCCGGAGTCTGCCTCGCCGTCGCCGACGATGGCCGTCATCCGGATCGCCGTCGCGTACACGATCGCCGCCGCGGGCTTGTAGAGGATGAAGGCGATCAGCCAGCCCAGCGACTTCCGGAACCACGCCTGCCCGGCAGGGGTCGACGACGCGGCGGCGCTCAGCGGCAGCGTGCCGACGAGCAGCACCAGCATGGCCGTACGCACCATCATGAGGCCCACCTGGGCCACGCAGGCCAGGGTGGCGATCAACGCGAGGATCAGCGCGATGACGGGGCCGTTGAAGCCCACCATCATGGAGAGCCCGAGCCATCCGACGACGGCCTCGCCGAACTCCTTGCCGCCGTACGCCTCCTTGATGATCCACGTGGAGAAGGAGTCCGAAGCCTGGGCGAGGAGATTGAAACCGCCCACGCTCGCCGCTGTGACGACGGTCAGGGTCAGCATCCCCTTGGCCGCTTCGACGGCGGCGTCACCACGCCGGGTGACGGCCATCCTTCCCGCGGCGACGAGCAGGCACAGAACGGCTATCCATGTCGTGATCCACCCCGTATGGAGCCAGATCCATCCGACCGGATCGCCCTTGACGCCGTTCCCGTTGCCTTCGAGGCTGGGCGTGGGGATGCGCACCCACCACGTCATCACGGTCCCGACGAGCTTCCCGAGCCCCTCGGTCAGCCAGTTGACGATGCCCGTGAACGCGCTCGCGCCGACGTCGGACGCCTTGTCGGCGGCGCAGTCCCCCCAGTTCATGGGGTTCCAGCAGCTACCCACGAACGATCACCCCCGGGGAAACATCATGTAGCCGTCGATGGTGTCCTTGGGGGCGGCGAGTTCCGTCTGCCCGCCGTCCGGCGCCATCTTCTGCTTCCAGTCCCCCTGGTGCCAGCGCGCGGTCAGCGGCATCGACAGGACCTTGCCGCCCGGTGTCTGGAAGGCGAGATCCACCACGGCCGTGTCCGCCGAGTAGGAGACCAGCTTGTAGCCGGACAGCTGGGGCAGGCCGAACTCGGGCGGGTAGTCGGAGGTCCAGTCGCTGCGGTTGGCCGCCACCGACTGCTCGTACACCGCCTTGGTCTCGTCCGGGTACACCTGCTGCTCAACGACGTCCCGCCAGCCGGGTCCGTTGGCCGAGCGGACGGAGATGTTCGCGAGTGCGAGCAGTGCTCCGCGCGGGGTGTGGGCGAAGCAGCGGGCGACCTGGCCGTCGGTGACGGCCGGCCCCGACTGCTGCGAGAGGGGGAGGTTGAGCGGGCCGAGCTTCTTCCAGCTCAGCCCGATCGAGCGCAGGTCGGCGATGCCGCCCTCCGAGGTGTCGGTGTCCTTCAGCGCGGGGCAGGACGACGTGGCCGAAGAGGCGGTGGCCTTCGGGGCGGGCGGGGCCGGGGACGCGGGCACGCCGGACGTGGGGGCCGCAGGACGTGCGTCGTCCTCGCTCTTCCCGCCCGGAGTGCTGGTCAGCACGACGACGCCGCCGAGCACCACGATCAGGCCGATTCCCACAGCCGAGGCGATGAAGCCCGGCTTCGCGAATGGGCTCCGCTCCCTCTCCGGTGTCTCCTCGCCCGCCTGCTCGGAACTGCCCACGCCTCTTCCCCCCTGGTCCTGTTGATCACACTCGCGCGAGGCCGCGGGGCCTCAGACCACCAAGGCGTTGACCAGGGCGGACGCGGCGCCGACCAGGATGCACGCGCCCAGGACGTAGGCGAGGCCCGTGGCGTGCTCGCCGCCCTGTCCGCGCTGGTGGGAGATCGCCATCCGGCCCGCGACGACGAGGACGCCCATGACGCACAGTCCCAGGACGATCCAGGCCACCCAGCCCAGGATGGACTTGAGCTTGCTCGCGCCGGGAGGCTCCGCTCCCTGGCCGGGATTGACCACTTCGGCGAGGTGGGCGGGAGCGGCATTCACCGCGTCTCCCGCCGCCATCAAGACGTCATGCAGCATGAAGAGCCCCCGGATTTCCAGCCTCCGCGGATGACATCGCCGAGGCGCGTGCGGCAGAGCGCATCACTCCGCCGGGGCCGATCATAGATGCGAATCGAAAACATGTCCTCCGAACAAAGAACATTCATGAACTAGGCTGCACCCGCACGGCGTTGCCATCGGGAATGTGCTGGGGGGGCTCCGCGAAGGCCGGGCATCCCCCACGGCGCACTCGGTGATCAGGTAGTTCGGACGTACGGGGGCGTCGGTTCGCATGCGGTCGTCGGCAAGTACGGGCATCGGGTGCCTCGCGGGGTTCGTGGCGTGCCTGCTCGGGTCCTTCTTCCTGCTGCCCGTCATCGTGTTCGGCGGCGGGAACCCGAAGGACCAGACGCCGCCCGCTGAGCTCAACTCCGGCGCGGTGCCCGCTCTTTACCTGCAATGGGTGCTCAAGGCGGGTGACATGTGCAAGGAGATCCCCGCGCCCCTGATAGCGGCTCAGATCGAGCAGGAGTCGGGCTGGAACCCGAACGCGGTGAGCCCCGCGGGAGCCCAGGGCATCTCCCAGTTCATGCCCGGCACCTGGCCCTCCTGGGGACGGGACGACGACGGGAACGGCGAGGCCGACCCCTTCGACGCGGGCGACGCGATCATGGCGCAGGGGCGATACGACTGCTCGCACGCCGAACTGATCGCCGGTTACCTGAAGAAGGGCCTGGTCAAGGGGTCGTTGATCGAGCTGGTCCTCGCCGCTTACAACGCGGGGGCGGGGGCGGTGCTGGACGCCGGAGGAGTACCGGACAACGGGGAGACCCCGCACTACGTCGACGTCATCACCGCATTGGTCGCCAAGTACACCAAGGCCCTGAAGGACGGCGGGACCGTACCCGCGGGACAGCGTCTGGCCTCGCCGCTGCGGGAGAAGGCCCTGATCACCTCCCCTTACGGAGGGAAGCGGCCGAGCAGCGCCTACGGCTACCACACCGGGATCGACTTCGGCGTCGGGCTGGGGACCCCCATCCACGCCGCGGGCGACGGCACGGTGACCTTCGCCGGCTGGAACTCCGCCTACGGCAACCGGATCGTCATCCAGCACGCGAAGCGGGGCGGCAAGACCGTGGAGACCACCTACAACCACCTGTTCACGCTGAAGGTCGCCAAGGGCGACACCGTGAGCGTGGGCCAGGTGATCGCGGCATCGGGGAACACCGGCAACTCCACCGGACCGCACCTGCACTTCGAGGTGAAGTACGGCGGAGAATTCACCGACCCCGGCCCCTGGATCGGACTGGACTGACATGCCCCGACTCCGCACGACCGCCGTGGCCCTCGCCCTCGCCGGGACGCTCACCCTGACGCTCGCGGGATGCGCCTCCGGCAAGGACGGCACCCCGGCTCCCACATCGTCGGCCGGCCCTTCGGCACCCGCCGCGAAGGTCCCCGCCGCCTCCTCGCGACCGCTCGACGCGGACGCCCACGTCCCCCGCGTCCGGCGGATCGACGAGCGGGACGCGAGCGCCGTGGCGCTGGCGTGGGCCGAGCTCTCCTACGGATACGACACCGCGTACGACGCGCACCCGCATGCCGCGAGACTGCGCGCCGCCCGGTACCTGACTCCGGAGAAGGCGGCCCTGGCGAAGGCGTACGCCCCCACCTCCGGCCCGGGCGCCCAGTGGAACACCTGGGCCTCCCACCGCGCCTGGACCGAGGCACACGCCGCCCCGGCCGATCCGGACGACGACGCGGAACCGGACACCGGCACCCTGGCGTACCGTGTCGTCTCCGTCGACGGCACGGCGCGCGGACGCGACGGCTGGAAGGGCACGGGCCCCCGTCTGCACGCCTACCTCACGCTCACCCGGACCGGCCCGGAGGCACCTTGGCGCATCCGGGACACCACGGTCGTCGATGCCGTGACCCCGCCGTCGAACCAGTCCTGACGTCCCGCCCGAGACCGACCGAGAAGGAGTTCCCGTGCCCGACACGGACCCACGGCAGATCCCCGGCTGGCCCCTGGTCGACGTCCTGCTCACCCCGGAGGGGACGGCGGCCGTCAGCGGTGCCCCCGTACCGGTTCCGGCCGGACAGGACCCGCGCGCCGCGGCTCTCACCCGGGCCGCCGAGACCGCGGTCCGCCTCGGCCGTCCCGTCCGCACCCGTCTGACGGACGCCGAGGGCGCCGAGTGGCTCCTCGCGGTCTCTCCCGACGGCACCGAGGCGGTCCTGACCGCTCCGCAGCAGAAGCCCCGGTCGCGCAAGGAGAAGCGGCGCGCGAAGGCCGGGCCCCAGGCGGCCCGCGGCGCACCCCGCGCCACCGGGACGGCCCCCGCCCCGCCGACCGCCGTACCGCCCACCGCCGGCCCGCCCATCGCCGTACCACCGACCGCCGGCCCGCCCACCGCCGTACCACCGACCGCCGTAGCGCCCACCGCCGTACCGCCCGCAACCGGGCCGGCGGACGTCCGGAGCCGCATCACCACGGCCGTCGACGCGCTGGACTGGCCCGAGGCGCTGAGGCTGTGCGCCGAACTCGTGCACTCGGCCGCACCGCTGGAGGCCGACTCGGCCCTGGAGATACAGGCGCGGATCACCGGGCTCTCCGGCGACCGCGAGACCTCGTACGCCCGCTTCCGCGACCTTGCCGACCTGCGCCTCGCCGCCCTCGGCCCGACGCACCCGGACACCTCGGCGGCCGCCGAGGCCGCCCAGGAGCAGTGGGCCGGGCTGGCCCCCGACCGGGCCGCCCGCCTAAGCGACGACATCTTCGCCCTGCGGACCCGCGTACCGGGCCCGGACGGCCGGGGAGCGGGACGCGCTCGCCGTCATCTGCTCGGACTCCACGCCCGCCGCACAGGTGGCGGAAGGGGGGCCGGGTGAGGGAGCGACGGCGCCGACGACCTTGCGGGGCAGGCTTGTTCACGCTTAACGATTGGGCGTGATACCGGGCGAAAGGTACGTTGCCGCGAACGATGTTCGAAAAATGGGAACCATCCAGGCCAGTAGGCGTCCTAGGCTGGTGATGGGCGGTCAAGAAGTGTTCAGGATCGGGGGTTTCTGTGCATGAGCAACGAGTCGCACATGCCGCACACGGCGGCGGGCGACCGAGCCGGACCGGTGTCGCCGCCGTCGCGGCGGCGACCGTGGGACTGCTGGGTGCCGGACTGACGGCGTGCTCCGGCTCCGACGGCTCCACCGAGGCCGAGCCGGTCACGAAGTCCCCGGCGCACGCGTCCGCTTCGCCCTCCGCCTCCGCCGAGGACGAGGCGAGGAAACAGGTCACCGAGGTGGTCCGGCGGATGCGCGAGGAGGAGACGAAGGCGCACGCCGACCCGGGCAAGGTCACCGACACGAAGCTCACGGACTACGCCACGGACAAGGCCCTCGCCAGCATCAACAACCAGCTCTTCCAGTACGAGCAGCTCGGCCTGGTCCTCAAGGGGAGCCCCGAGAGCTCCTACACCGTGACGGCGGTCAACCTGGCGGGCAAGCCCAGGAGCGCCACGGTGGAGGAGTGCCTGGACACCACCGGCTGGAAGCCCGTCAAGAAGAGCACCGGCAAGGACGTGTCCACGAAGGGACAGCCCCGGCGGTACGTCATGACGTACCGGGTCGAGATCTTCGGCGCGAAGGCCCGGTGGATGGTCACGGACCTGAGCAGAGACAAGGGGCGGTCATGCTGAACCGATCACGTCTGACACTTCTGTTGTGCGGCACGGCGTTCAGCGGCATGCTCGTCACCGCCGGACCGGCGGCCGCCGATCCCACTCCCGCCCCACGGCCGACCGGCGGCGTCCAGAACTGTGCTCCCGACCTGGACATCTGCGTAGGCGCCGGAACGGGAACGGGTACCGGTGGCGGCCACGAAGGCGGCGGTGGGACCACGGGGGGCTCCCACGGCAACACGAAGCCCACCTGCGAGATCGGCGGCCAGGAAGTCCCGTGTCAGCACCCCGCGTGGGGCACGTTCTCGGGCGGCTGCTACTACAAGCTGGCGGACCCCCAGCCCGAGGCCGGCTCCGAGTACTGGGACGGCCACAAGCCGGGCGACGGCGCCATCTACATGAAGTCGTGCCCGCCCTCGGGCATCGCCAACGGCGCCGCCGGCCCCATCCTCCAGGGACTGGTGTGGATGGAGGACGCGCCGGGCGACCAGGTGGACCCCGCGGTCCTCGCCCAGCAGGCCATGGACCGGATGACCCTGCGCGGCCCCGACATCGGCATCGCGCCCCGGCCGGGCAGCACCGGAGTCGTCGGCATGCCCGTATGGATGTGGACCGAGGTCGGCGCGGAGACCTGGGGGCCGAACAGGGCCAGCGCCTCCGTGCCCGGGCTCACCGTCACCGCCACCGCCCGTGCCGAGAAGATCGTCTGGAACATGGGCGACGGCACGAGCGTGACGTGCACCTCGGCGGGGACCCCGTACACGAAGGCGTACGGCAGGAAGAAGTCGCCGGACTGCGGTCACACGTACCGCACCACCAGCGCACGGCAGAGCGGCCAGAAGTTCGCCGTCACCGCCACCACCACATGGAACGTGCACTGGGAGGGCGGAGGCCAGTCGGGCGATCTCACCGCCACCCGGAGCTCTCGGACGACTGCGCGGATCGGCGAGGTCCAGGTCGTTGGCGACTGACCTCGCGGGCCCTCGTACTTTGCGGAAGGACATATCCACGTGAGCACCACCGGGACCGCACCGGCCGCCGCCCAAGGGGCGTCGTCGGGCCCCACCCCGCCGACGCCACCACGCACGCTGGCGACCCGGCGTCGCAGGCCGGCCCTGATCGGACTGTCCGTCGCGCTGATCGCGGCAGGCGGTCTCGCGGGCGCGTTCACCGTGCTCAACAGCGGTGAGCGCACGCCCGTACTCATGGTCGCCAAGGCAGTCCCCTACGGCACGGTCGTCACCGAGCGGGACCTGACCGTCGTCTCGGTCGGCCTCGACCCGGCACTCAAGCCGGTCAAGGCCGCCGACCGGGACGAGATCATCGGCAAACGGGCCGCCACCGACCTGATCGCGGGCTCCCTCGTGACCGGCGGGTCCGTCACCGACAAACCCCTGCTCACCGAGAACCAGCAGCTGGTGGGGCTCCGCCTGAAGCCCGGGCAGCTCCCCAGCTCCCCGCTCTCGCCCGGCCGCAGTGTCCTCGTCGTCTCCACCCCGGACGCCGCCGCGAACGCGGATCCGGAGGGAAAGAAGGAGGACGAGATACCGAAGACCCTGCCCGCCCAGGTCATCCGGGTCGGTGAGCCGGACACCAACGGCAACCTGACCGTGGACGTCGCCGTCGCGGCGACCGACGGTCCGGTGCTGGCCGCCCGCGCCGCCTCCGGTGACATCGCCGTCGTCGTCCAGCCGAAGAAGGCATCCGACTGATGGCGGTCGTCGCGATAGCCGGGTGCCCCGGGGCACCCGGCGCCACCACCACGGCACTCGCCCTGCTGCTGACCTGGCCGCTCGAACAGGGGCGGCGGGTCATCCTCGCCGAGTGCGATCCCGACGGCGGGGCGGTACTGGCCGGAGCACTGGCCGGGCGCACCCCGGGACCGTACGGACTGCGCAACATCGCCGTGGCCGACCGCCAGGGACAGCTCGGCGAGATGTTCTGGCGGCAGCTGATCGACCTGTCCGACAAGGGCACGGACCGCCTGCTGCTGCCCGGTCTCACGGATCCGGCGCAGGCTCCCAGCCTCGCCTACACCTGGGACCGGCTCGCCGCGATGTTCGCCGGCATCGAGCAGAGCTCGATCTCGCACGACGTCGTGGTCGACCTCGGCCGCAACGGCGCGTTCGGCCCCTCCGCCGTCCTCGCCCGCAAGGCGGACGCGGTCCTCATGGTCGTGCGCCCCACCCTGCGCGGCGTCCACGCGGCGCTGCCGCGGATCACGGCGCTGCGCAACGATCTGCAGGAGTCGGGAACCGGGGCCGACGCGCTCGGCGTCGTCCTCGTCGATTCCGGCCCCTACACCGCGCACGAGGTGTCCAAGCAACTCGGCTCGCCCGTGGTGATGTCACTGCCGCACTCCCCGCAGGCCGCCGCCGTCCTTTCCGACGGACGCGACGGCGGGCGCCGGTTCGCCCGGTCCGACCTGCTGCGGTCCGCGCGCGGCGGGGCGGAACGGATACGGGAGCTGGTCGCCGGGCGGCGTGCCCGCCTGATGCCGGGGGAGCACAGCGATGTACGGTAGACCGCTTCATCCCGACCCGTCGGTCCGCCCCCAGGACCACGCGGTCGCCACGGCCGGCACACCGCCCCGTCAGGTCAGGCCGCCGCAGACCCCGGTGCAACGGCACGGCGTGCCCGTCCCGGGAGCGCCGGAGCCCATGGCGCGGGAGAGCGTCGACTACGCGGTGGCCACGCGGCTGAAGAAGACGGTCGCCGACCGGCTGACCGAGGAGATCAAGCGCTCCCCCGGCATGAGCGTCGCCGCCCAGCAGCAGCGCGGGCGGGCGCTCATCAACGAGACGGTGGCGGTCTGGTCCGACGCCACGGCCGTCGAGCGGGGCATCGCCACCAGCCCCGCCGAGGACCGCAGGCTCGCCGAGGCCGTGTACGACCTGTTGTTCCGTGCGGGACGTCTGCAGAAGTACCTGGACGACCCCAGGATCGAGAACATCCTGGTCAACGGGCACGACCAGGTGTGGGTCGACTACGGCGACGCCCAGCGGGTCGCCGTGCCCCCGGTCGCCGAGTCCGACGAGGACCTGCGCGAGCTGCTGCGCGACCTCGCCCGCCGGAACGGGCAGAGCGAGCGGACCCTGTCCACGTCGAGCCCGTTCCTGGCCCTGCGGCTGGAGGACGGATCGCGGCTCCAGGCGATCACCGAGGTCACGCCGCGCACCTACGTCACCGTGCGGCGCCACCGCGTCCGTGACATCGACCTGATGGGGCTGGTCGGGCTCGGCTCCATCGACACCACCCTCGCGGCGTTCCTCGGTGCGCTGATCCGCGCCAAGAAGAACGTGATGATCGTCGGCACCCAGGGCGTGGGGAAGACCAGTCTGCTGCGGGCGATGGCCCGTGAGATCCCGCCGGACGAGCGCATCGGCACCATGGAGACCGAGTTCGAGCTCTTCCTCCACGAGAACGGGCACCACCGGCAGATCGTGCCGATGGAGTCCCGCGAGGGGAACGGCGAGCGGGTCGACGGGCACAGCGTCGGCGAGATCACCGTCGGCGACCTGATCTACCCCGCCCTGCGCATGACCCTGTCCCGGATGGTCGTCGGAGAGGTCCGCGGCCCCGAAGTCGTCCCCATGCTGCGGGTGATGACCAACGGCGAGGGCGGCTCCCTGTGCACGCTGCACGCGCGCGAACCGCACATGGTCTTCGACCGGATCGCCGAGCTGTACATGGAGTACGGCGGCAACATGACCGAATCGCTCGCCTACAAGCAGGCCGCCAACGGGATCAACTTCATCGTCTTCGTGAAGATGGTCGACGAGACGGCGATCGGCGGCCGGCGCCACCGGTTCGTCTCCCATGTCCAGGAGGTCACGGGCACCGGTGAGAACGGCCGGCCCGCCACCAACACGGTCTTCGGCCCCCGGCCGGAGATGGGCGAACCCCGTGCCGTGCCGCTCATGCACCCCGGCTGCCTGCCCGACCTGATGCGTGTCGGCTTCCCGGCCCAGCTCCTCGACCAGCCGCTCGGTTCGTGGCAGGCGCCGCTGGAACTGAAGGTGATGGCGGTATGACGAACCTGCTGATCGGCCTGTTCGCGGGCCTCGCCCTCAGTGGTGGCCTGGTGGCCCTGATCGCCGGGCTCATCGGCACCTCCGCTCCCCGGACGCCCGGCCCCCTCGGCCGGTGGCGGGCCGCCGCGAACAGCAACCAGGCGGAGGCGCGACTCCGCGCCCGTGCCCGGGCCAGGGCGGCGGTGTCCGCCGCCGTCGGCCTGCTGCTGTGGATCGTCACGGGCTGGTTCGCGCTCTGGCCCCTCACGGTGGCCCTCGTGGTGGGCCTGCCCTGGCTGCTCTCGCCGGCCAAGGCGACCCAGATCCGTATCGAGCAGCTGGACGCGCTGGCGGAGTGGACCCGCAGGCTCTCCGACGTACTGCTCCTGGGGACGGGGCTGGAACAGGCCATCATCACCAGCCGCAAGACCGCTCCGGCCGTGCTGAAGGACGAGATCGCCGAACTGTCCGCGCGGATGCTGTCGGGCTGGCGTCCCGAGGACGCCCTGCGCGCCTTCGCCGACACGCTCGGCGACGCGACCGCCGACAAGATCGCCGCCGCCCTGATCCTCCGCAGCTCGGAACGGGGCCCCGGCCTGGCCGCCTCGCTCACCGACCTCGCCGACTCCGTACGCGAAGAGGTCCGCCAGCGCAGGCAGATCGAGGCGGACCGGGCCAAACCCCGTACGACGGTGCGCTGGATGACGTTCATGACGCTCGGCGTGGCGGGTGTGGGCGCGTTCAGCACCGACTACGTGGCCCCCTACGGCACCTTCCTCGGCCAGATGGTCCTGACGCTGCTGCTGCTCGGATTCGGCGGCACGCTCGCCTGGATGCGCTCCCTGGCCTCGTACCGGCCCACCCCCCGCTTCCTCGAAGCCGACCGGCGCAGCCGGGTTCCCCTGCCGGAGGCGCGATGAACATCTCCCCCCTCGCCGTCATCAGCGGGGCCGCCGTCGGCGGTGGTCTGGCTCTGTTCGTACGGGCCGTGGCCCGCCCTCAGCCCGACCTCGCCGGAACCCTTCAGCGGCTCCACGAGGCGGGGCCGCTGCCCGAGGACCGCGACACGCTGACCCAGGACGAACGCTGGGGCGCCTGGCTGCACCAGAACCTGCTCCGGGTGCCGGGCGTGCGCGTCCCGTACACCGACCTCGCCCTCGTCGGTCAGAGTCCGGCCCGGTTCCTGCTCACCAAGACCGCGCTCGCGATGACCGGGCTGCTGTTGCCCGCCTTCTTCTTCACGGTCTGGGCGGTGCTGGGGCTCACCCCGCCGATTCTCGTTCCCGGCGTGGTGAGCCTGGGGCTGGCCACGCTGTTGTGGTTCGCCCCCGACCTCGCCCTGCGGGACACCGCCCGGCGGGCCCGGGACGAGTTCCGGCAGGCGGTCGCGGCCTACCTGGATCTGGTCGCGCTGGAGCGGGCCGGGGACGCAGGACCGAGCGAGGCGCTGGAGCGGGCGGCGGCGATCGGCCGCGGCTGGGCGTTCCGGCGCCTTCAGGACGCCCTGCTGCAGGCCCGTATCGACAAGGTCGCCCCGTGGGACACCCTCAAGTCGCTCAGTGCGGAACTCCAACTTCCGGTACTTGAGGACGTCGCCGACATCATGCGCCTCTCCGCACACGACGGGGCCGCCGTCTACACCACCCTGCGGGCCAGGGCGAAGTCCCTGCGGACCGAGCTGATGAGCAAGGACGCGGAGGAGGCGAACACCGCCAGCGAGCAGATGACCGCGCCCGGTGCGCTGCTCGCCGTCCTGCTGATGCTGCTCATCGGGTTCCCCGCCGTCATCCGCATCCTTACCGGCTGAACGCCCGGCCGAAGCACCGAAGTCCAAAGAAACGGGAGAAGACCGACATGAAGATACGAGTCCGCGAGATGACGCCGCTGCTGGTGGTGTTCGATGTGCTGGCCGCCCGGCTGAAGGAGGCGCGCGAACGTTCCGACCGGGGTGACGTCAGCATCTCCACCATCATCATCTGGGTCGCCGTCATCGGGGTCGCGGCCGGGATCGCCACCGTCATCGGCGTCACGCTGTACAACAAGTACTCGGCCCAGCTCTCGGGACTGTGAACCCGAGGGCCGCCGGCCCGGCGAGCGGCTTCCCGGCACCGGCAAGCCGCTTCAGGTCATGGGCGAACCGCGGGCCCTTCGCCGAGCGGCAGCGGGACCGGGGTGATGCCTCGATCGAGATGTCGATCATCCTGCCGGTCGTCATCCTTCTCACGATGATGATCGTGCAGGCGTGCGTGGCGTACTACGCCAAGCAGATCGCGCTCACGGCCGCCCGCGAAGGAGTCCAGGCGGCCACCGCGTACGAGTCCACCGACGCGGCGGGGGCCGGGCGCGCGCGGGACGTGCTGACCCGGGTGGCCGGTGATTCGCTGCTCGGGCCCAGCGTCTCGACCGCGGGCAGTACGCGGGAGCGCGCGACGGTCACCGTCACCGGCCGGGCGCCGTCCGTACTGCCCGGATTCGACGGCATCCGGATCACCCAGAGCGCCTCGGCCCCGCGCGAACGCTGGACGGTGAAGCCATGACCGGCCACCGCGCGCGCCGCGTCCGGCGTGTCTGCCGCGACGACCGGGGCAGCACCGCGATCGAGGCGGCCCTCATCACACCGCCGCTGATCCTCTTCCTGCTCCTGGCCATCGCCGCCGGGCGCATCGTGATGGCGGGTCAGGTCGTCGACGCCGCCGCGGAGGACGCGGCCCGCCAGGCGTCGATCTCCCGGGTGCCCGGTGAGGCCCGAGAGAGCGCGCTGTCCGCCGCCCGGGCCACGCTCACCGGCCAGGGCCTGCACTGCTCGTCCACGAGCATCGGCCTGGACACCTCCGGCCTGGGTGCCGGGACCGGAGAGGCGGGCACGGTGACCGCGACGGTGACCTGCCGTGTGAACCTGGCCGACCTCGCCCTGCCCGGGGTGCCGGGCACCCGCACCATGACCTCCAGCTTCACCAGTGCCGTGAACCGTTACGTGGAGCGCTGATGAACCACAGCCGTCACCGCGCGCTCGCGCGGCTGCGTCAGGACACCGGAAGCGTCTCCCTCTACGCCGCCATCGTCGTCGTCGGCATGCTGGTCATGATCGGCATCGCGGTCGACGGCGGCGGCAAGATGCGGGCCACCGAACGTGCCGACGCCATCGCCCAGGAAGCCGCCCGCACCGGCGGTCAGGAGATCGACGCCGGGCAGGCCATCACCGGCGAGGACATCGTCGCCGATCCCGGTGCCGCGCGGGCGGCGGCCCTCGACTACCTCGCCGCCGCCGGCGCACACGGCTCGGTCGCCGTCTCCGAAGACGGCAAGAAGCTCACCGTCACCGTCACCGGCGCCTACCGCACCCGCTTCCTGCCCGTGCTCGGCGTCACCGAGATGCCCGTGACCGGGCACGCCTCCGCCGTCCTCGTCCACGGCGTCCAAGCCCCGGAGGGCTGATGACCGCCCGTCGTACCTCGCTCCCGGCCGACCTGCTGCGCTCGCTGCTCAGCCTCGTCGGCCTCCTCGTCCTGCTGGCCGGGCTCCCCCTCGTCCTGTACGTCGCCGGACGACAGCTCGTCCCGCTCGGCCTGGACGGGCTCGTCTCGCCCGCGGACCTGTTCTCCCGTCAGGACACCGGCGGGGTGGCGCTGCTCGTCCTGACCGGCATCGGGTGGGCGGGGTGGGCGAGCTTCGCCCTCGCCGTCGTGCTCGAAGTCCCCGCGCAGCTGCGCGGTCGCTCGGCTCCCCGCCTCCGGGGGCTGCGGATGAGCCAGCGGATGGCCGGAGCGCTGGTCGGTGGGGTGCTCGTCCTGCTGCCCACCGCGGGCGGCGCGATGGCCGCCCAGGCGGCACCCGACACCGTGGCGTCGACGTCCGTGAGCGCCTCGTCCGTCCCCGGCGGCCAGCGGAGCACGCAGGCGGCGGTGACGCGTACGGACGCGAAGACCTCCCACCCGACGTACACCGTGCGGGACACCCGCCCGGCCGACAGCCTGTGGAGCATCGCCCAGGAGCGGCTGGGTGACGGTGAGCGCTGGACGGAGATCGCCGCGCTCAACGAGGGCCGCACCATGACGGACGGTCGTACGTTCCGTGCCGCCGACCCCATCCAGCCGGGCTGGGTCCTCAACCTCCCCGGCAAGGAGGGCGGTTCCGCCCGGGCGGCCGGAAAGAGCGTCACGGTGCACCCCGGGGACACGCTGTCGCGGATCGCCGAGGAGCAACTGGGGGACGCGGAGCGGTACACCGAGATCGTCAAGGCGAACACCGGCCGCGCGATGGACGAGTCGGGGCACCGGCTCACCGATCCGGACCTGATCATGCCCGGCTGGAAGGTCGCCCTTCCCGCCCAGCGCGCCACGCCTCCGGCCGACGCCGGGCCCGCCGGCCAGGTCCCGGCCGAACCCACGCCGCAGGAGGACCGGCACGCGGGCGGCCACAGCGACGGCAAGCCCTCGGCCGAGCCCACGCACGAGACGTCCACACCGACCCCCGAGGCCAAGCCCACGCACGAGG
The DNA here is from genome assembly GCF_052542855.1 of Streptomyces sp. SAS_281. Lineage (NCBI taxonomy): Bacteria > Bacillati > Actinomycetota > Actinomycetes > Kitasatosporales > Streptomycetaceae > Streptomyces > Streptomyces sp. SAS_281. The sequence goes on along the minus strand of NZ_JBMNDO010000044.1, from coordinate 29,733 downwards.
CGACCACACCGGCCCCGAAGGCCAAGCCCACGCACGAGACGTCCACACCGACCCCCGAGGCCAAGCCCACGCACGAGGCGACCACACCCGCCCCCGAGGCCGAGCCCACACACGACACGTCCACGCCGACCCCCGAGGCCAAGCCCACGGGGGAGGCGTCCGGTGCGGCCGCGTCGCCCTCGCCGAGCGTGTCCGCGACTCCCTCTTCTCCCTCGGCCCCGGAGGGCCCCACCCCGGGCCGGGACGCGCAGCCCTCGGCGGCCGGCTCCGCCGCACAGACCGCGTCCGCGTCCTCCTCCGTCGACGTGGCGGCACTCGCGACCTGGGGCGGACTGCTCGCGGCCGGACTCATCTCCGCGCTCACCGTCAAGCGCCTGCTCCAGCAGCGCAAGCGACGCGGCGGTGAACGGATAGCGCTGCCCCGGGCCGCGTCCCCGTTCCCGGATCCGCGAGCGGACGCGGGGCAGGATCCCCTGCTCCTGCGCCTCGCCGAGGTGGAGCGCCGCATGCGTGCCACCGAAGCGCCCGAGGGCGTCGATCTGGTCGACCGCGCCCTGCGCACCCTCGCCCACCACGCGACGGCCGCGGGACTGAGCCTGCCGGATCTGGCCGCCGTACGCCTGACGCCGACCACCCTCGAACTCTGGCTGAACGCCCCCTCACCGCCCCTGCCCCCGTTCACCGCCACCGGCCCGGCCCACTGGACCCTGGCGGCGGACGGCTCCGGCCTCCTCGCCGCGGACGCCTGCCGCGAGGTGTGCGCCCCCTATCCCGCACTCGTGACGCTCGGCCGTGACGAGGACGGCGCGCTGATCCTCGCGGACCTGGAAGCCCTCGGTGTCCTGCTCCTCCCGTCCGACCCCGAGGCGTCCCGGCCCGTCCTGCGGGCCCTGGCGATCGAGCTGGCCACCGCGTCCTGGAGCGATGACCTCGGCGTCCTGCTGAGTGGCCTCGGGTCCGGGCTCCTGGCCATCGAGGAAGGGCTCGGCCGGCTCACCGAGACGGACGATCCGGCGGCCGCGGTCAGCGAAGTGAGCGCCTGGGGGCGGACCGTGCGCACCGCCCTGGCCGACACCGGGGCCGAATCCGTCCGCGTGGCCCGCAGCCGCCCCACCGGCGCGGAGGCGTGGACCCCTCGCATCGCGCTCTGCGCGGGGCCTCTGCCGGCCGAGGTGCTCGAAGCCGCCCGGGACCTGCTCGACGCCCCGGCGTGTGCCGCGCTGATCACGGCCGCCGACGCGGCCGCGCTGCCCGGGGCCACCGCGCTGCCGGGGCCCGAGGGGGGCACCGTGCGGCTCGCCGGCCGCCCCGTGCGCCTGGTCCCCCAGCACATCGGCGACGCCGACTACGACGCGTTGCTCAGGATCTTCGGGATCGCCGCGGCTCCCGCCTCCGTCCCGCCTCCGCCGCCGGAACCGGTCCGGGAGCACGAGCCCGTGGCCCCGCCCCCGCACACCGCGCCGGCTACGGTTCCGGTTCCGGTTCCGGCCAAGGCCCAGGTTCCGGTTCCGGTTCCGGCCCCGGACGACGCGGCGGCCGTGGAGGTCCCCGGGCCGTACACCGTGGGCGTCGATCTCCTGGGCTCCCCCGCGGTGACCGGGGTGCGGCAGGAGATCGCCCCCACCGCGGCCGGCCGTCTGACGGAGATCGCCGCCTGGATCGCCCTCCACCCCGGCGCCGACACCGCGGCGCTCACCGAGGACATCTGGCCCGGCGGGGTGTCGGCGGCCTTCCGGACCGCCCAGCTGTCCGCCCTCCGCCGCTGGCTGGGTACCGACTTCCAGCGCGGCGACACCTACCGGTTCGGCGAGGACACCGGGACGGACTGGCACCGCTTCCAGGCGCTCGCCCTGCGGGGTCGGCTCAAGGGCGCGGACGGGGCCGGCGACCTGGGCGCGGCGCTGGACCTCGTACGGGGCCGTCCGTTCGACGGGATTCCGCCACGCCGTTACGTCTGGGCCGAGTACCTGCGCCAGGACATGATCACCGCCGTGGTGGACACCGCGGCGCTCCTCGCCGAACTCCTCCTCGCGACCGGGGAGCACGTGGCCGCGCGGGAGGCGGCCGACAAGGGACTGCTCGTCGAGCCGGCGGCGGAGCGGCTTCACCGCCTCGCGATCCGGTCGGCGGACCTCGCCGGCGACGGCGAGGCCGTGGAGCGGTACGCCCGCCGCATCGACGAACTGACCGACCGGCTCGGCACCGCGATGCAGCCGGAGACGGCCGAACTCCTCGACCGGGTGGCCCTGCGCCCCTCCCGCGGATAGCACCGCCACCGGGCGGGGGCGTTCCGGTACCGCGGATAGCACCGCCACCGGGCCGCCCGGCCCGGTACGGCTACCCGCGTCCTTCCCCGCCGTCCCGGCCGGACGGCCCCGCGCCCGGCCGCGTGGGCGGGTGCGGCGGCGTCGCGTCCGCCGTCCCGGGTGACGTCGCGCCGGCCGTGTCACCGCCGGCGGGGCCACGGAGGGCGGTTCCGGCGGCCGCCTGAACCCGCCTCTGCCCCGCCATGGCCTGCCGGACCGCGTCCGCGCCCTCGCCGTCGATCCCCACCGCTCCCTGCGAGCGGTTCTGCTGGACCGGAAGCCTTCCCGCCAGGGCTTCGGCCACGTGCCTGCTCGTGGTGGGCGAACCGTCCGGAGCGACGCTGCCCATCCTGCGGAGGACCTCGTTGGCCCCTGTCACTTCCTTGATGGACGCGGCCAGCTTCCCCTGCTCCTCGGCCGACAGCCGCACCAGCCTCAGGTCGTGCACACAGCGCGCCTTGAAGTCTTCGGCTCCGAGGACGTTCGCGACAACCTCGGTGACGGCCTTGCCCCGGTCCTCGGGGGCGGTCCCGTACGCGGCGGAGATGTCACCCCGCGCGACCACCCCGTCCGCCGCCCGGTCCGCCGGCGGGGGGAGGTCGTAGCCCGCGCTCTCGTACGTGCGCCGGACTTCGCCGTCCGTGGGGTGGACCAGGCCGTTGAGCGCATGGGTGATCGCCCCGTACCTCCGCGACGCGAGCTCCCAGTCCGTCGTCTCGACGTCGGCCCACCGGTTGATCTGGTCCGCGTAGTACTCGCTGGTGCGCCAGGCTTCCTCGCTCCACGCCCGGTCGAACGCCCGGGACATGCCGGTCAGCTCGCCGCTCTCGACGAGCGTGCCGATCCGGTCGACGCCCACCGAGATGTTCCCCGGGTAGTAGACGGTGACCGGCTCCGCCTCCACGTCCTCCGGTTCGGCCAGGGCCGGGCCGAACTCGACGCGCCGCACGGTCATCAGCGGCGGGGGATACACGTCCCCCGACCGCTCGAACAGCTTGACCGGACGCCCGGACTCGTAGAACTTCTTGCCGCCGTCGGCCTCTTCGGCGACACGGCTCTCCCCGAACGACCATTTCGCCCAGTAGAGCTGCCAGCGCGTCCCCTTGTCCGCGACGTGCTCCTGCGCCTGGAAATAGACCGTCGGCACCCCGAGGCAGATCGCGCTCTCCAGCGCCCCGCTCTCGATCCCCACCTGGACGACATCGGCGTCCGTGTTGAGGTAGTGGAGGAAGAGCGCCTGCTCACCATGGGTGAGGGCGGTACCGCCGTTCTTGTCCGCGGCCCAGAAACGGATCAGCGACTCGCTGTCGACACCGTCGAGCACCCCTTCCTGCTGGAAGGCGGCGAGAAGTTCGGGCCGGCCCTTGAAGAGATCGTCGCCGAGGAGAAGGATCTTGCGATCCGGTTCCGTGGCACGCAGCGTCTCGATCGCCTGCTTGAGTATCTCGGGCTTCGTGTCCATGAAGGCGGCGTTGTCACGGTTGTCCCGCACCCACAGCAGAGCGAATTTCGGCAGGGTCCCGGAAGCGGGCTCGAACCGGTCCCCCGACATGACCCGCTCCACCACGGCCCGCGCCCGCGCTTCGCGCCGCGCGCCGAACTCGCCCGTCCCTCTCGTACTGGCGACGATGGACTCCCGGGCGTCGAGCGGGGACTCGCGGATGACGGGGAGTGCGTGGATGTGCGAACGCCTGAATTTCGTCTGCCGGTAATTCACCTCGTACGGCTGGTCGTCGTAGGAGAGGCGGATCCGGTGCGGCTCGATACTGTATTCATCGATGAACCGGCGACGCGTAGCCAGAGCCTCGCGCAGCGAATCGACGTAGATATCGGAAAGGTCATGCAGGAATTCGGTGTCGTTCTCCGCCACCGGGCTCTTCCCGCGCTGAGCGCGCCACACCGCGACAGCGTTTCCCTGATCCCGCGTCACCGCGTCCGGAAGCACGCCCAGATACGTGATGCTCTGGTCCTCCGCTTCCAGCAGCAGGCGCTTGACCCGCCCCTCCGGCTCGTACGTCACTTCGAGGGTGGTCTCGCGGTCCAGGATCAGGGCCGCGGAGTGGATGTACAGCTCCCCCCGCTGCCACTCGTACATGCGGAGGTTCTTGCGGTCCAGCTCCCCGCCCACGTACGACGGCTCGTACGCCATCCCGCGGAACACCTGCTCCCGCAAACGCGTCAGAGCGCCCTGCGGATCGGCGACCACCTGCTCCCGAGTGCGGCGGGAGAAGTCCCCGAACGTCCGCTCCAGGGCGTCCCACTCGGCGATCCTCTCCGCGGGGGCCAGGTACGGCGAGGGAATGCCTCGCCCGGTCGCCGCGATTTCGGAGACCGGCAGGTTCCGGTAAAGGACCTCGTCGGCGCGGAAGGCATGAGGGGGCAGCTCACCCGAGGACTGGTCGTTCGCCATGGCGTCGTACTCCCCCACTCCGCGCCCCGCCGGACCGTGCCGCCCCTGCCGACGCGTAGAAAATGCCGGTCAACTTGCGTCTTTCGCTGCCTTGTTGACGGCTCAATTCCCGAACCCGCCCACCGGTCAGGCAACTTGCCGCATCGTACACCTGACCGATGTATCGTGACGCGGAACGCAAGAAGCATGGCCCGTCGCGCCGTGAACGCCGGACGACGTCACACGCAAGGCGGTTGAGAATGCGCGGCTTCCCCGATGGCGCACCGCCGTCCCGCCGCCGAGAGCCGCCTATATCCTGCCTGGACGGCATGTCACCGCCCGCCTCTCCGGCTCCGGCCCGACAGGCCGGAGGACTCGCCCGTCGTGATTGCCCCAGCCCCTCGCTGACGGAAGGAAGACCGAGAGCATGCCGTCGATTCCAGCTGCCTCGTCCCACGCATCAGCCCGCGGTATCCGGTACGAGGTCGTCGGGCGACAGCCGGCGGAGGGAGACCCGGAGCGCTTCGTCCTCGACCTGTCCGCCGACGGCCACGCCCGGCTCGGCCAGGAACACGGCCCCGTCCGGCGGTCATGGTCCGCGCGTACGGAAGCCGTCGTGTGGACACGCCTGCTCAAGGCCGTCGAGAGCATGCCGGCCGGCGACCCCGCCCAGGAGCCTTCCGACGGGGAACCGGTCCACCGCCGCCTCCAGGTCCTCGGCACCTCGCAGACGCGGACGGTGGCCTGGGACGGGGAGCCCGCTTCGCTGAGGGCCACCGCGCTCCTGGACTCCCTCGTCGCCCAGCTGAGCGGTCAGGTGTCGGATCTCGTCGCCAACACCCTTCCCCCGCTGATCCACCGGCTCACCGGCGAACCCGCCGGCGGTCCGAGCGGTCACGAACCCACTGCCGTCTTCGGCCAGGTCGGCGGACAGGCCGCGTTCGCGATCGCGCGAACCGGGGGCGGCTTCGGCCTGTACGCGGTCGACCCGCTGAAGCTGCTCGGGGAGACGGCCGACCAGGGGCAGCTGCTCCGGGCCCTGGCCCTGGGGTCGGACGGGACGCGCGACCTCCTGGTGACCAGCGGCCAGGACAACGCCCTCTGGGCCTGGGACCTCACGGGCTCCGACGGCCTGGTGCACGCCAGAGTGGGCCACGGCGGGCCCGTCCGGGCAGTGGCCTTCCCGGCGGATCCGGAGGGCGAACTGGTCTACTCGGGCGGCGCGGACGGCAACGTCTGGGCGTGGGGCGCCGGGGACGGCAAGGAGGTCGGTGCGCTGACCGGCCACGAGCACATGGTGAACGCACTCGCCGGCGCCCGGGTGGGCGGCCTCGGCCTGCTCGTCTCCGGCGGCGACGACGGGACCGTCCGCGTCCGGAACACCGGCACCGGTGAGTCGCTGGGATCGTTCACGCCCGGGACCGAGTGGATCAACGCCGTGGCGGTCACCGGCTCGGAGGGGCGGGGCCTGGTCGCGGCCGCCGGCTCCGACCACGTGATCAGGGTGTGGGACCTGGCGGCCGACACGCCGACCCGGAGGCTCAGCGGCCACACCGCCGCGGTGACCGGCCTCGCCTTCCTCGGCATCGAGGGCCGCGCGGTGCTCGCCTCCTGCGCGTACGACGGCACCATCAGGACCTGGGACGCGGAAACCGGAGACGCCCTGGACACGTGGCCCGCCCAGGACGCCTGGCCGGCCGCCCTCGCCGCCGCGTCCACGCCCGGCGGACCGCTGCTCCTGTCCGGCGGCGCGACCGGGACCGTACGGATCTGGGACGCGAACGGCACGGAGGTACGCGCGCTGGCGACGGACCACGGCCCCGTCCAGGCGCTCGCGACGGCCGAGTCCGACGGAGTACCGGTGGCGGCCGTCGGAAGCCTCGACGGTTCCCTCGGGCTCTGGGATCTCGCGACCGGTTCCGTACGCCATGTGCTCGACCCGGACGACGGCCCCCTCACCTCGGTCTGCTTCAGCCCGACGGGCGACAGGATCGTCTGCGGGACCTCGCGGGGGACGGTGCGCGTCCACGACGCCGGCGACGGCGCGCTCCAGCGCGTCCCCACACCCCACACCGACACCGTCGCCGCCCTTGCCTTCCTCCCGGTGGCCGGTGGTCTCGTGGCCTCCGCCGGAGCCGACAGGACCGTACGCACCTGGGAGGCGGCCACCGGAACTCCGCTGCTGCGCCTGCGCGGCCACGAGGCGCCCGTGACCCTGCTGGCGGCCGGGCAGGCCGGAACGGCCCCCGTGCTCGCCTCCGCCGACGCGGACGGGGCCGTCCTGGTGTGGGACGCGCTCTCCGGCCGGCGCCTCCTCGGCCTTCGCACCGCCCGGCCGGTGACCGCTCTCGCCTTCGGCACGGTCGACGGCGCGGACGTCCTGGCCGTCTCGGAGCAGGGCGGTCCGGTCCGGGTCCGGGCACTGGCGTCGGGCGAGGAACTGGTGGCGGTCGACAACGACGGCAGCGACGTCACGGTGCTCACCGTCCACGCGTTCGACGGCACCACGGTGCTCCTGACCGGTACCCGGGACGGCGAGGTCCGCGCCAGGCGGCTGCCGGACGGCGCCGGCATGGGCGCGGTCGACGTGGCCCTGATCCCGCTCGCCCTCTCCTTCGCCCCGCCCGGAACGCTGCTCGTCGCGGGAGCCGACGGCCTCACCACGGTCCCGTTCGCTCCGGAGATCGCGGGGCACGGGGCGGGCTGAGCCGCCGGTGCGGGGACCGATGCCCCCTCGGGGCACCGGTCCCCACCCGCCCGACGTACGGTCAGCCGCGGTCGGCGCCGGCGCTCCGACCACGGTCCACGGCGGGGAGCGGGCGCGGGATCTCGCCCGCGCGCACACGGCTCCGCCTGCGCGCCACGGCCGGGGAAAGGCGAGTCGCCCCGGCGACCGCGACCGCCTCGGCGGCCTCCGCGTCCACGGTCGCGGAGGGCGCCGCGCCCGTCCTTCCCGGCGCCGGACTGCTCACCGCCGGTGACGAGGCGGGCGAAGGGGTCTCGGTCTCCGTGCCGGAGGACGAGCCCGCCGCCAGTTCGCCGAGGCGTGCGTCGGTGAGAGAGGCGGGGGCGTCCCCCCACCTTTCGGCATACGCCTCCCGCAGCCCTTCGGGCACGGGCCGGATGCCCAGCTCCTCCGCCTGCGCGTCCGCCCGCTCCTCCAGCTGCCCGGCCCCCCGGCCGGCCGCCTCGGCCATCGTGTGGTGCAGGTCCGCCCGCCCGTCGAGGACCAGGGCCTCATTGCGCCAGCGTTCGGCCTGGGCGGGATCCGCGCCCGGCAGCTCGTCCCGTTCGTCGGCGAGCCTCCTGAGCCGGGCGGACCCGGTCGCGGCGTCGAAGGCGCGCTCGTAATGGCGGCGGGCCTCCTGGAGCGCCCTGGCCGCCTGCTCGGAGTACGTCGCGGCGGGGGCGACGGACTCGGCGCCGCCCAGCAGTTCCGCCACCGTCTCCGCCGACGTGCCGTGCTCCAGGTCGAGCCCGTGCCTGGCGAACAGCTCGTCCCGCAGGGCCCCGGAGGTCCGCTGCCTGGCCGCACTCTGCGGCCACCTGTCCACCTGGTCCCACACCCCCGCGACCTCGGAGGCGCTCGCCGTGGCCCACCACTCCTCCGTGCTCAGCCTGGCGCGGAGATCCGCTCCCTGGTACACGTGGCGGGGATCCTCGCCGCGCATCTCCGCCGTGACGGCCTGGGCCTGTACGTTCAGCCGCTTCCAGGTCTCGCGCAGCCCGGCCCGCTCGTCGCCGCCGTCCGCGAGCAGCCGGCCCGCCTCCTCCGTACGGATCATCTCCGCGAGAACCGCGTGATGGACCTCTTCGAGGGTCCCCGCTTCCGCCCCCGAGACGAGGCGCCGCTGCCGGCGCGTCTCCGCGTCGATCACCGCGTCCGCCCGGTCACCGGTGACCCGGGCCGTCGCGTCACCCCCCGCGGGGCTCCCGTCGTTGGCGACGGTCTCGATCACGACGCCGCCGTCGGGCGTCCGCCCCTCGCCGTCGCACCACTGCCGCAGTTCCCGCGCGGCGGCCGCCTCCGTCTGCTCCCCGGGCGCCGTACGCAACTCGCCCCGGTGCATGATGTGCTCGGGATCGGCCGGGTCACGGATGACATAGAGGGTGGAGGTCTCGCCCCAGCGTGCGGCGTCCTCGCGCGCCGTGCCGGCCTCATCCCGCAGGCCGGGCGAGCCGAGGGCCAGCGCCTTGGACAGTTCGGGCACGTTCAGCCGCACTTCCGCCGGCCTCAGCCCGTAGCGCTCGTCGAGCTGCCGGCGCAGGTGCTGCAGGGTCGCGGCCGCGGCGGGGTCCGAGGGCGCCCACTCGTGGGCGGCCTGCCAGGCGCGCCCGATGTCACGGGGCTGGGGATCCTTCCAGAACTCCTCGTCCCAGGCGCCCCTCAGCACGGGCTCGGCCCGCTGCCGGTCCTCCCAGACCGACCGGGCCGCCTCCTGCCTCTCGCGCTCCCACGTCCGCTGCCGGTGCCGCGAGACCTCCACCGCGACGATCTCCGCGATGGTCAGGGCCACCCGCACGCCCTCGGACCACAGTTCGCCCGCGGCACCGGTGATCTCGTTCGTGGTGCGCTCGTTCTCCTGCCCGTCCATCTCCCCCGGAGCGAACACCGTGATCCCCGATCATCCAGCCAGCAGAGCCTGTGGCCGCGATCGTCCCACGCCCCGGACGCCCGCAGGCGGCAATCGGACCACTCCGCGCGACGGCACCGGGCCGCCCGGCGGCATCGGCCCGGAACGACGAAATCCCGTCCAGCCAGAGGCTGGACGGGATTTCCTTGTGCAGTGGACCTGTGGGGATTTGAACCCCAGACCCCCTCGATGCGAACGAGGTGCGCTACCAGACTGCGCCACAGGCCCTTGCGACGTGTGAAACTCTAGCACCCTCCAGGGGGTGCTCGGAAATCCGTTCCGCGCTGGTCAGCCGTGACGTGGCCCACGGCCGTCCGGCGCGATGTCACTCGTTGGCCGCGCGGGGGCGGTCGCCGTCCTCGTACTGGTCGAAGAGCGGGGTGCGGCCCCGGTCGCGGGAGCGGCGGGACTGCGGGGAGCGCCGGCGCGGCGCCGGGTCCGCCGGGCGGGCCGCGGGGTCCGGCTGGGCGGGCTCGGCGGCGCTGGAGCGGGCCGCGCTCCAGGTCTCCGGGTCGCCGACCTCGACCCCGCCCGTGGCGCGCGGGGCGACCGGGGCGGTGACGTAGGTGGGCAGGGGCACCGGGACCGGCTCCCAGCTGTCGCCCTGGACCCGGCCGCGCTCGCGCTGCTGGTCCACCCACTCCGCGTGGTCCGTCTGCTCGACCAGGGCGCGGCGGCCGGCCTCCTGCGGGGAGACCGTGGGCGTCGGCTCGGGGACCGGGTGGCGCGGCTCGGAGTCCTCGTCGGCCTCGGCCGGTGCCGTGGCGGCGGGCTGATGGCGGCGGGGGCGGTTCTCGCGGAGCCGCTGGGCCGCCACCTCGGCGCGCCGCTGGTCCATGGTGAAGGCGAACCGGCGCCGCTCGTGCGCCCTCAGGTGCGCGATGTACGCGCTGAGGAGCACCGCCGGGACCGCGGGCGCCCACAGGAAGCGCAGGCCGCCGACCGCGGCGACGATCGCGCCGGACGTGAAGGCGAGGAAGAGGATCACGGTGGTGCGCCGGCGGCGCGCGAGGACCTGGTGGCGCTGGGCGCGCCGGGCGCGTTCCGCGTCGATGCCGCCGGGGCGCGCGCGCCGGGCGGCGGCGGGCTCGGCGCCTCGCTGCTTGCGGGGGGCGCGCTCCGGCGTACCGGCCGGGTCGTGCATCCGGGCCTCGGTGTGCGCCGGGGGCGCGGCGAAGGCCCGGACGTCCACGGGGTCCATTCGGTCCGTGTTCACGTCCGGGTCGGTGTCGGGTGCCGCCTCGTCCTCGGTGCGCTCCTGGAGCCCCTTGGCATAACGGCGCTCCATCGCCGCCCGGCCGGACAGCAGCCGGATGGCGGTGCTGAAGCGCTCCGTCGGACGCTCTTCGTTCAGCTCGTCCTGCCTGCGGAGCCACATCGGCACCAAGTAGGCGGCCCAGGCCCCGACGATGACTGCGTAGATGAGGCCGCTGCTGCTCACATCCCACACCGTAGAGGGGTTTGCGCGGAGGCATCCGCCAATTGGCGCGGTGTGTCGCACGATCCGGCCGATATCACGGACTTTTTTTCTGAGGGGCCGGATCAGCCGATCGAGAGTAATTCGAACAAACTTTTTATTTATGCGGGAGGCTCCGGCTGATCCGTACGGGGAACGGGCCGCGTGCGGTGCCACCTCCGCAGCAGCCCGCCCGGCACTTCCTCCGCCGTGAGCGCGTAGATCAGGTGGTCGCGCCACGCCCCGTCGATGTGCAGATAGCGCGGACGCAGCCCCTCCTCACGGAATCCGAGTTTCTCCACGACCCGTCGGCTGGGCCCGTTCTCGGGCCTGATGCACACCTCGATGCGGTGGAGCCCCACCACCTGGAAGCAATGGTCGACGGCGAGCGCGACGGCGGTGGGCATCACCCCGCGCCCGGCCACTTCCCGGTCCACCCAGTAGCCGACGTGCCCCGAGCACATCGAGCCCCAGGTGATCCCGGCGACGGTCAGCTGCCCGACCAGCCGGCCCCGGTACTCGATGGCGAACGGCAGCATCCGGCCGGCGTTCGCCTCGGAGCGCAGATGGCGGATCATCTGGCGGTACGTGGGCCGCTGGGCGACCGGTCCGCCGGGCGCGGGCGGCGGGACCGTCGCCTCCCAGGGACGCAGCCAGTCCCGGTTGCGCCGGTTGACCTCGCGCCAGTCGCGCTGGTCGCGCAGCTTGATGGGCCGGAGGGCGACATCGCCGTCCGCCAGGATCACCGGCCAGGTCGGGACGTTCAGCTCGGGCTCCCGGGTCGGGGGTGGTCGCCGCCGCGCAGCTGGTCCACGGCGTGCACCAGGAGCCGTTCGAGGACCGCGAGGCCGTCGCGCACCCCGCCGGTCGAACCGGGGAGGTTGACGATCAGGGTGCGGCCGGCCACGCCCGCCAGGCCGCGCGAGAGCGCGGCGGTGGGGACCTTGTCGCGGCCCTCGGCCCGGATCGCCTCGGGGATGCCGGGCACCTCGTGGTCCAGGACGCGGCGGGTGGCCTCGGGGGTGCGGTCGGTGGGCGAGATGCCCGTGCCGCCGGTGGTGACGACCACGTCGTACGCGGCGGCCACGGCGGCCCGCAGCGCCCGCTCGACCGGGTCGCCGTCGGGCACGACCTCCGGCCCGTCGACGGTGAAGCCGAGCCCCGCCAGCGCCTCGGCGATCAGCGGCCCGCCCCTGTCCGCGTAGACCCCGGCGGACGCGCGGTTCGACGCGGTCACGACGAGGGCGCGGTACGGGGCCGGGGCGCCGGGGGCGCTCACGCGCCGGTCCCGGGCGCCTGGGCGCGTACGTAGTCGCCGGACTTGCCGCCCGACTTGGCCTCGACCCGGATGTCCGTGATGACCGCGGCCTTGTCGACCGCCTTGACCATGTCGACGACGGTGAGCGCGGCGACCGACACCGCGGTCAGGGCCTCCATCTCGACGCCCGTGCGGTCGGTGGTCTTCACCGTTGCGGTGATCTCCACGGCGTCGTCGGCCACGCTCAGCTCGACGCCGACCCCGGAGACGGCCAGCGGGTGGCAGAGCGGGATCAGGTCCGGGGTGCGCTTGGCACCCATGATCCCGGCGATCCTCGCGGTGGCGAGGGCGTCGCCCTTGGGGACTCCCTCGCCCCGGAGCAGCTCGATCACACGCGGCGACACGAGGACCCGGCCGCTGGCGCGGGCGACGCGCGCGGTGACGTCCTTCCCGGAGACGTCGACCATGCGGGCGGCCCCCGCCTCGTCGATGTGCGTCAGCCTGTTCTGCGTACTCAACTCACTCCGCCTAGCGGTAGGGCGCCGGATTCCCCGGGCCGCACCGGGGCGCGGGTCCGGGAGCCGGGGGGTGTCCCCCGGACGGCACAGCGCCAGATACCGTACCGCCACCGGGGTGCGGTCAGCGGAGCAGGATCACCTCGGTGTCGGAGCCGGGTTCGGCGGAGGTGACGTCCTCGCGGAGCACGATCAGGGCGTCCGCCTGGGCGAGCGCGGCGATCAGATGCGAGCCGGAGCCGCCGACGGGCGTGACGGTGCCGGCCTCGGCGTCGTACGTCCCGCGCAGGAACTGGCGCTTCCCGGCGGGTGAAGACAGGGCCTTCTCCGCGACGAGCACGGCCTGCGCCGTCGGGCGGTCGAGGGCGGGCAGGCCCATCAGGGCGCGGATCGCGGGGCGGACGAACAGCTCGAAGGAGACGTAGCTGGAGACCGGGTTCCCGGGGAGGGCGAGCAGCGGGGTGTGCTCGGGGCCGATGGCGCCGAAGCCCTGCGGTTTGCCCGGCTGCATGGCGAGCTTGCGGAAGTCCACGCCGCCGCCCGGCCCGTCCTCGTCGCCCACGGAGGACAGGGCCTCCTTCACCACGTCGTACGCGCCGACGCTGACGCCGCCAGTGGTGACGACGAGGTCGGCGCGGATCAGCTGGTCCTCGATGGTGGCGCGCAGGGTGTCGGCGTCGTCGGCGACGGCACCGACGCGGTAGGCGATGGCCCCGGCGTCCCGGGCGGCGGCGGTGAGCGCGAAGCTGTTGGAGTCGTAGATCCGGCCGCCCGTCAGCTCGCCGCCGGGCTGCACGAGTTCGCTGCCGGTGGACAGCACGACGACGCGGGGGCGGGGCCGCACTTTGACGGTGGAGCGGCCGATCGCGGCGAGCAGCCCGATCTGGGGCGGCCCGATCACCGTGCCCGCCTTGAGCGCGAGGTCGCCGGGGCGCACATCGCTGCCCCGCTCCCGGACGTGGGCGCGGGCTCCGGCGGGGCGGTGGACGCGGACCTCGCCGCCGGCGCCCTCCGGGGCGTCGCTGTGGGCGCGCATCGCGTCGGCGGGGCCCTCGCCCGTACCGCCGTCGGTCCACTCGACGGGGACGACGGCCTCGGCGCCCTCCGGGAGCGGGGCGCCGGTCATGATGCGGGCGGCTTCCCCCGCGCCGACGCGCCGGCCGGGGCCGAGCCCGTCGTCACCGGCCGCGACGTCCCCGATGACGGTGAGGACGGCGGGGAACTCCTCGGTGGCGCCCTCGACATCGGCGACGCGGACCGCGTAACCGTCCATCGAGCTGTTGTCGAAGGGCGGCAGGGCGACCTCCACCACGACGTCCTCGACCAGGACGCAGCCCTGGGCCTCGGGCAGTTGCAGCTCGATGGGTTCGAGCGGCTTCACCGCGGCGAGGATGTCTTCCAGGTGCTCGTCCACCGTCCAGATCGTGCTGCTCAACGTGCTACATCTCCTCGGTGACGTACCGGCGGAGCCAGCTGCGGAACTCCGGCCCCAGATCCTCACGTTCGCACGCGAGTCTGACAATGGCACGCAGATAGTCGCTGCGGTCGCCGGTGTCGTAGCGGCGGCCCTTGAAGACGACGCCGTGCACGGGCCCGCCGGCCTTCTCGTCCTCGGCGAGCAGTTGCAGGGCGTCGGTCAGCTGGATCTCGTTGCCCCGGCCCGGCTCGGTCCGGCGCAGTATCCCGAACACGGCGGGGTCCAGGACATAGCGGCCGATGACCGCGAGGTTGCTGGGCGCGTCGGCGGGTTCCGGCTTCTCGACCAGGCCGGTGACGCGTACGACGTCCGACTCGGCGGTGGGCTCCACGGCCGCGCAGCCGTACTGGTGGATCATCGTGGGCGGGACCTCCATGAGCGCGATGACGCTGCCGCCCTCGCGCTCCTGGATCTCGGTCATCCGGGACAGCAGCGGGTCGCGGGGGTCGATCAGGTCGTCGCCCAGGAGCACCGCGAACGGCTCGTTGCCGACGTGCGGCGCGGCGCACAGAACGGCGTGGCCCAGGCCGCGGGGGTCGCCCTGGCGGACGTAGTGCATGGTGGCGAGGTCGGTGGACTCGCGGACCTTGCGCAGCCGGTCGGCGTCGCCCTTGCGGGTCAGGGCGCCCTCCAGCTCGTAGTTCCGGTCGAAGTGGTCCTCCAGGGGACGCTTGTTGCGGCCGGTGATCATCAGTACGTCGTGCAGTCCGGCGGCCACCGCTTCCTCGACGACGTACTGGATGGCAGGCTTGTCGACGACAGGCAGCATCTCCTTGGGAGTGGCCTTCGTGGCCGGAAGGAAGCGGGTCCCGAGGCCCGCCGCCGGGATGACGGCCTTGCTGATCCTGGAGTTCGACTGGGTCATGCGCTGAACCTTAACGGGGCCACGTGGGCGGAAGATGAGGCTCCGGTTAACTTTGTCCTCATATAGACCTGTCCGAGAGGCCGGTGGGTGTCCGTTGAACACCGACATGTCCGCAAAGGCCGTACTGCGGCGCGATCTGCTGGCCGCACGCCGCCTCCTGACGGACCGGGACGTCGAACGGGCCGCCACGGTTCTCGCCGCCCATGCGCTCGGACTGCCGGAGCTGAGCGGGGCCCGTACCGTCGCCGCGTACGTCTCGGTGGGGCGCGAGCCGGGAACCCGCGCGCTGCTGGACGCGCTGCGCGCGCGGGGCGTCCGGGTGCTGCTGCCGGTCCTCCTCGCCGACAACGACCTGGACTGGGCGGCGTACGAGGGCGCCGAAGGGCTCGCCAAGGCGGGGCGCGGGCTGCTCGAACCCACCGGTGAGCGGCTGGGCCCCGACGCCGTCCTGGAGGCGGACGCGGTGCTGCTGCCCGGGCTCGCGGTGGACGCGCGCGGCATGCGCCTGGGGCGCGGCGGCGGCAGCTACGACCGGGTGCTGGCCCGCCTGACGGCCGCCGGAGCCGTACCCGCGCTCATCGTCCTGCTGTACGCGAACGAGGTGACCGCACGGGTGCCCGCGGAGCCGCACGACTTCCCCGTGAACGCGGTGGTCACACCACAGGGCCCCCGGCGCTTCAGCGCGAGCTGAGGCACCGGGGGCCCTGAGGGGCGCACTCACGGTTTGAGGGTCAGCGTGTCCGTCGTCGTCCCGGCCACGGCGTTCGTGCCGTAGGCCCAGGGCAGCAGTTCACCGTTGACCCACTTGTCGGTCTGGTCGGTGTAGTGCGCGCTGAACGCGTGCCCGGAGGCGCCGGTGAGGTTGATCCAGCGGGACTTGTCCCAGTCGGCCACGTTGACGACCATCCGCATCGACGGCACCCAGACCACCTCGTAGCCGCCGGCCGCGTTCCAGCCGGTGGCGTCCACGGCGGCCTCGCCGCCGCCGAGGTTCCAGGGGCCCCGGTTCAGGACCCGCTGGAGGAGTCCGGGGCCCTCGGTGCCCAGGGTCTGGTTCTTCAGGGTCAGCTGGTGGAGCCGGCCCCAGTTCCAGGTGGTGATGTCCTTGCCCAGCTTGGCCGTCAGCTCCCAGCGGGCGTCCTCCATGGCGCGGGCGAACAGCTCGTCGCGGGTCACGGTCGCCTTGTCCTTGCGGCTCTTGGGCGACTTCCACCACGTGCTGTCCGGCTTGTCCATGAGGTTCGCGACGACCTGGTACCAGCGGTCACCGCCGTCCGGCTGCGCGGAGTCCGGGGAGCGCTGGCCGCACTCGCGTACCAGCCGGTCCTGCTCGTCGGCCGGGCCCGAGTTCTTGGCCGGGGGCACGTTCAGGCACTCGCCCTCGACGCGCATCTCCTTGGGCAGCTTGTCGCCGAAGGCGAGCTTGAGGATGTTGCGCCAGACGCCGTTGAAGTACGCGGCGGCGGCCGAGTCGGCCTCCTGGGTGTAGTCCCAGCCCTCCAGCAGCTTCTGCGCCTGGCGGACGTCCTTGTCGGCGACGTTGATCTTCAGCAGTTCGGGCACCAGCAGCGCGGCGATCTCGCTGGTGTTGTCCATCTGCATCTTCTGCATGTCCTCGGTCGAGATCTTGCCGCCGCCCTTGATCTTCGACTGGATGAGGTCGTTGATCCGCTGGCTGCGGCTGCCGTAGCCCCAGTCCTTGGTCAGCAGGTACGGGTACGTGTCCTCGTCGATCACGGCCTGGTTGGCGGTGACGATGTAGCCGCGCTTCGGGTTGTACTCGTAGGGCAGCTCGTCGAACGGGATCGGGTCCTTCTTCCAGCCGTACGCCGAGGACCAGCCGGGGCTGGGCGTCGTGCCGTCGCCCTTCTTGCGGACCGGGATCGTGCCGGGGGCCTGGTAGCCGATGTTGCCCTTGGTGTCGGCGTAGATGAGGTTCTGCGAGGGGACCTCGAAGTGCTCGGACGCCTTGCGGAAGCTCGTGAAGTCCTTGGCGCGGTTCAGCTCGAACACGGCGTCCATGGAGTGGCCGGGCTGCAGCGCGGTCCACTTCAGGGCGACGGCGTAACCGTCGGCGCGGTCCGGGGCGGAGTTGGTGACGGGGGCCTTCTGGCCGACCTTCTCCAGCTCGCTGCTGCGGTCGGAGACCAGCGGGCCGTTGTTGGTCTCGCGGACCGTGATGTGCCGGTCCTTGCCGCCCGCGACCTTGATGGTCTCCTCGCGGGTGGTGAAGGGCTTGGTCCTGCCGTCGTACAGGTAGCCGTCGGAGGTGACCTTCTCCAGGAAGAGGTCGGTGACGTCCGCGCCGAGGTTGGTGAAGCCCCAGGCGATGTCCTGGTTGTGGCCGATGATCACACCGGGCATGCCGGAGAAGGTGTAGCCGGCGGTGTCGTACTTGCAGGTTTCGGAGACCTGCCGGCAGTGGAGGCCCATCTGGTACCAGAGGGACGGCAGCATCGGCGCGAGGTGCGGGTCGTTGGCGAGCAGCGGCTTGTTGGTCGTCGTGTACCGCCCGGAGACCACCCAGGAGTTCGAGCCGATGCCGGTGCCGTTCGGGCCGAGCAGGGCGGGGATCTCGTCCAGGGTGTCGGAGAGCGCGCCGAGCTGCGTGTTCAGGCCCTGGGTCGCGCCCGCCACGGTGCCGGCGCCGGTGCCCTCGGAGTCCGTGGCCTTCGGGTCGAACGTGCCGGTGACCGAGGAGATACCGCCCTCGGTGACGATCGGCTGGTGCTTGTCGTACGGGTACTCCGGGTAGAGCTGATCGATCTCGTCGGCGTCGAGCCGGCTCGTCATCAGCGAGCGGTCGATCTCGTCCTGCATGTTGCCGCGCAGGTCCCAGGCCATCGCCTTCAGCCAGGCGACCGAGTCGACCGGGGTCCACTTCGTCGGCTTGTAGTCGTTGGTGAGGCCGAGCGCCGCGTACTCGACGGAGATGTCCTTGCCGTCGCGCCCCTTCAGGTAGGCGTTCACGCCGTCCGCGTACGCCTGGAGGTTCTTCTTGGTCTCGTCGGACAGGACGGTGTCGTACTCCTCCTGCGCGACCTTGCGCCAGCCCAGCGTCCGCAGGAAGGAGTCCGTCTCGACCTGTCCGGAGCCGAACATCTCGGAGAGCCGGCCGGCCGTCAGGTGGCGGCGTACGTCCATCTCCCAGAAGCGGTCCTGCGCCTGCACGAAGCCCTGGGCGCGGAACAGGTCGGCGTCCGAGTCCGCGTAGATCTGCGGGATCCCGTAGCCGTCGCGCTTGACGTCGACGTTGCCGGAGAGCCCGTCGAGGTGGATGGTCCCGCTGGTCTGCGGGTAGGAGGCCCGCACGGTGGACACGGACCAGTACGTTCCGTAACCGATGCCCGCGACCAGCGCCAGCACCAGGACGATCAAGAGCAGGCGGGCGCGGCGTCCCTTCTTCCTCTTCTTGCGCGGCCCGCCACCGGCGGTACCGGTGGATCCGGAGGAGACGGTTGTTGTGGCGGGCATCGCTGTCCTTCGAGGGCAGGGCGGTCCTGGGAGTGCAGGAGCAACCATAGGCGCAGCGCGTCACCCGCTCGGACGCGGTATCAGGATGGCTCGAATTGCGTAGCGATCGTACGAATACTCGAACGCATCAAGAAAACGTTAAAGATTAGGTAAGGTAACGAAGTACCGGCCGCCGGAAGACGATCCGGCAGGCGTACGCAGGGAAAGGACCGGCCACTGACTGTCCACTCGCTCAACGAACTCCTGCTCGCCTGCTCACTCGTCCTGCTCGTCGCCGTCGTGGCGGTACGCATCTCGTCCCGCAGCGGGCTCCCCAGCCTGCTCCTGTACCTGGGCATCGGCATCGCCCTGGGCCAGGACGGCTTCTTCGACGTCAAGTTCGACAACGCGGAGCTGACGCAGGTCATCGGCTACGCGGCACTCGTCGTGATCCTCGCCGAGGGCGGCCTCGGCACGAAGTGGAAAGAGGTCAGACCCGCGCTTCCGGCGGCCGCGATGCTGTCGCTGGTCGGCGTGGCGATCAGCGTGGGCGTGACCGCGGCCGGGGCGCACTACCTGGTCGGCCTGGAGTGGCGGCAGGCGCTCATCATCGGCGCGGTCGTCTCCTCCACGGACGCCGCAGCCGTCTTCTCCGTGCTGCGCAAGGTCCCGCTGCCCGCCCGCGTCACCGGCGTCCTGGAAGCCGAATCCGGCTTCAACGACGCCCCCGTGGTCATTCTCGTCGTCGCCTTCTCCACCATCGGCGAGGTCGACAGCTGGTACGTACTGATCGGCGAGATAGCCCTGGAGCTGGCCATCGGCGCCGCCGTCGGCATCGCCGTGGGCTGGCTCGGCTCGTACGGGCTGCGCCATGTGGCGCTCCCCGCCTCCGGCCTCTACCCGATCGCCGTCATGGCCATCGCGGTGTCCGCGTACGCGGCCGGTGCCATGCTCCACGGCAGCGGGTTCCTCGCCGTCTACCTGGCATCGATGATCCTCGGCAACGCCAAGCTGCCGCACTGGCCGGCGACCCGGGGCTTCGCTGACGGGCTCGGCTGGCTCGCCCAGATCGGCATGTTCGTCCTGCTCGGCCTGCTGGTCACCCCGCACGACCTGCTGGACGACTTCTGGCCCGCCGTCGTCGTGGGACTGGTGCTGACCGTGGTGGCACGGCCGCTGGAGGTCTTCATCTCGCTGGTGCCGTTCCGGTTGCCCTGGCAGGAGAAGGCCCTCATGTCGTGGGCCGGGCTGCGCGGCGCCGTACCGATCATCCTGGCGACCATTCCCATGGTGTCCGGAATCGAAGGCTCCACCCGGGTCTTCAACATCGTCTTCGTGCTGGTCATCGTCTACACCCTCATCCAGGGCCCGACCCTCCCCTGGCTCGCCAAGGCCCTCGACATCAAGGACGACCCGTCCGAGGCGTCCGACCTGGGCATCGAATCGGCGCCCCTGGAACGGCTGCGCGGGCACCTGCTGTCCGTGGCCATCCCCGCGAAGTCGAAGATGCACGGCGTCGAGGTCGGAGAACTCCGCATGCCCGCGGGCGCCGCGGTCACCCTCGTGGTGCGCGACGACAAGAGCTTCGTACCCGCCCCGTCCACGGTGCTCAGACGCGGCGACGAACTGCTCGTCGTGGCCACCGACCCGGTGCGCGACGCCGCCGAGGCACGGCTGCGCGCGGTCGCCGAGGGCGGCAAGCTGGCCGGCTGGCTCAAGCAGGGCACCGCCGAGCAGGAGGGGCACAAGCGCAACGCGAAGGCACACCACTGAACCCGCACCGCGTTCACAGGCGGCGAGGGGCGGAGCGCCCACAATCACAGGGTCCCCGCCCTTCCTGCCTGTAGCATGAAGGAAACCCAGAACCACCGATTGATCGACCAACTCTGCCTGACGCAGAGCTGGCGCGACCGTATGGCGGTCGTGGCGTCCTCCGTACCGGCTGTGCCCCGCACACCGGCCGCGAGCGCCCGGCATCTACCGCAGTTCCGCGCGAAGAGGACAGCTCTCGGCATCCCCACCCGGGCCCGCACCCCTGTGTCGGCCGCCCCGGGGGCACGGCCACCAGGCGGCAGAAAGGCAAGGACCGTGGCGTCCACGGTCTCCGAACGCCCCGGATACGGGCAGTTGCTGCGCACCCCCGGGGCGTGGACCTTCCTCCTTCCCGGCTTCGCCGCACGGCAGCCCTTCGCGATGCTGACCATCGGCATCGTGCTGCTGGTCCAGCACACCACCGGCTCGTACGGCAGCGCCGGCGCCGTCGCGGCCGTCACCGGGGTCTCCATGGCCCTGTTCGCGCCGCAGACGGGCAAGCTCGCCGACCGGTTCGGCCAGCGGGCCGTGCTGCTGCCCGGCGTCCTGGTCCACGCCGCCTCCGTCTCGCTCCTGGTGACGCTCGCCCTGGCGGACGCGCCCCTCTGGGCCCTGTTCGCCGCGGCCGTCCCGACCGGCGCATCCGTCCCGCAGATCGGCCCCATGGTGCGGGCCCGCTGGGCGGCCGTGCTCGGCGCGGCACCGGGCCGCGAGGCGTCCCCGCTGCTGGCGACGGCCGCCGCGTTCGAGTCGGTGACGGACGAGTTCACCTTCGTCATCGGCCCGGTCGTCGCCACCGCGCTCTGCACCGGCGTGCACCCGGCGGCCGGCCTGGTCGCGGAGGCCGCGCTCACCCTGGTCGGCGGTCTGCTCTTCGCCGCGCGGCGCGCCACCCAGCCGCCGGTCCGCGACCGCTCCCTGCCCGGCACCGGGCGGCACGCCTCGGCCCTGTCCATCCCCGGCGTACGCGTGCTGACGGTCGCCTTCCTCGGCATCGGCTCGGTCTTCGGCGGCATGCAGGTCTCGCTGACCGCGTTCGCCGAGGAGATCGGCAACCCGGGCGCCAACGGCGTGCTGTACGGGATCTTCGCCGCCGGCAACATGCTCGCCGGGATCGCCTGCGGGGCCGTCGCCTGGAAGTCCGGCCCCCGCCGCCGCCTGCTCGTCGGCTACACGGCGCTCGCGCTGACCGCGTCGGGCCTGTGGGCCGTGCACTCCGCGCCGCTGCTCGCCGGGCTCGGCCTCCTGGTCGGGCTCTGCATCGCTCCGGCCCTGATCAGCGGCTACACGCTGGTCGAAGCGCTGGTGCCGGGCTCGGCGCGGACGGAGGCGTTCACCTGGCTGACGGGCGCGGTCGCGCTCGGCCAGGCGGCGGCGGTGACGGTGGCCGGCCGACTCGCGGACGGACACGGCGCGAGCGCCGGTTTCCTGGTCCCGCTGGTGGGTACGGTGCTCGCCCTGGCGACCCTGCTGACGCTGCGGTCGAGGCTCCTGCCGGCCGGTGCGGGGCGGACCGTCGCGCGTGGTATCGGTCACCGCGGGCCGGTCACGGTGGACTGATCCAGCGGAATACGTCACTATGGAGCGTCGTTAGCACTCATCGAGTCAGAGTGCCAGGAGGAACAAAGTGCCGACCTACCAGTACCAGTGCACCGAGTGTGGCGAGGGCCTCGAAGCGGTGCAGAAGTTCACCGATGACGCCCTCACGGTGTGCCCGAACTGCGACGGACGCCTGAAGAAGGTGTTCTCGGCGGTCGGCATCGTCTTCAAGGGTTCCGGCTTCTACCGGAACGACAGCCGCGGCTCCTCGTCGAGCAGTACGCCGGCTTCCTCCGCCGCGAAGACCTCCGGTTCCGGATCGTCGTCCACCTCTTCGACGTCCTCGGACTCGAAGTCCTCGGCCGCCCCGGCGTCCACGTCGTCGGCCTCCTCGTCCTCTTCATCGACGAGCGGTTCGTCGGCCGCCTGAGCGCCCGGCTCCACAGCTTTCGCGTGGACCCCGCCGGACTGCCCGGCGGGGTCTTCGCGCGCCCGCGCCCGCCGGACGGGGCTTCGCGGACACGGCCTAGGGTGACCGCATGGCGAACGCAGAGATCGGCGTGATCGGCGGCTCGGGGCTGTACTCCTTCCTGGAGGACGTCACCGAGGTCCGCGTGGAAACCCCTTACGGAGACCCCAGCGACTCCGTCTTCATCGGCGAGACGGGCGGCCGCCGGGTCGCCTTCCTCCCCCGGCACGGCCGGGGCCACCACATGCCCCCGCACCGCATCAACTACCGCGCCAACCTGTGGGCGCTGCGCTCGGTCGGGGTCCGCCAGGTGCTGGGCCCGTGCGCGGTGGGCGGCCTGCGCCCGGAGTACGGGCCGGGCACCCTGATCGTGCCGGACCAGCTGGTGGACCGCACCAAGACCCGGGTGCAGACCTATTACGACGGTGTCACCCGGGCCGACGGGGTCCTGCCGAACGTGGTGCACCTGGGCTTCGCCGACCCGTACTGCCCCGAGGGCCGCAAGGCGGCGCTGGCCGCCGCGCGGGGCCGGGACTGGGATGCGGTGGACGGCGGCACGCTCGTGGTGGTCGAGGGGCCGCGCTTCTCGACCCGCGCCGAATCGCGCTGGCACGCGGCGATGGGCTGGTCCGTGGTCGGCATGACCGGCCACCCCGAGGCGGTGCTCGCCCGCGAACTGGGCCTCTGCTACACCACGATGACCCTGGTCACGGACCTCGACGCGGGCGCCGAGGCCGGTGAGGGCGTCTCCCACGAGGAGGTGCTGAAGGTCTTCGCCGCCAATGTGGACCGGCTGCGCTCGGTCCTCTTCGACGCGGTGGCGGCGCTGCCGGCGGCGGACGAGCGGGACTGCCCGTGCGGGCACGCGCTGGACGGGATCGAGACGGGGATCGCACTGCCGTAGCGAGCCCGTGGTACGTGCGACGGGGCCTCGGCCTGCCCGTGTTCCGGCCTGCCGGTCTTCCGGTCTTCCGGTCTTCCGGCCTGCCCGTTGGTTGGCGGCTGTCGTGTTCCCGCCCGCCGTGTTCCGGCTTGCCCGTGTTCCGGCGGCCTGCCGGTGGTCCCGCCTGCCGGTGGTCCCGCCTGCGGGTGACGGAGTTTTCCACATGCGGTGGACGGTCCACAGGCTCCGGCGGGAATCGGGCGACTGGTGGATCGTGGGGGCTGTCCAGCGGCCGGAACCTCGGGGGTTCCGGCCGCCGGGCCCAACCCATCGGCCCCTGACGCAGGCGGTGTTCGCGATGCGCTCGTCCGGTTCCCCCTCCTTCCCCCAGACCGCTTCCGCCGCTCCGTACACCGGCGCGCCGCCGGGGCCGTTGCCCGCGCCGCCGCCGTGCGGGGTGCCCGCGTTCCCGCCCCTGCGGGTGCGTGGGGGTGCCGGTCAGCGGCTGCGCCGTGCGACGTGGCGGCAGCGGCGGTCGTTGGCCGCGGGGCTGGCGCTGACGGCGGCCGCGCTGGCCGTCTCCGGGCCGGCCGGGGGCGGCACCGGCGGGCACGGCGGTGATACGGCGCGGGCGGCGTCCCGGGAGCGGGCTTCCCCTCCGGTGCGTCTGGTGTCGGCGCCGGTGCGGATCGCGGACGCGGAGACCGTGCGGCTGCTGCGGCCGGGCGACCGGGTGGACGTCGTCGCGTCGGGAGGTCCCGGGGCGGCGGAGGCCCGGGTGGTGGCCAGGGGTGCGCGCGTGGAGCGGGTGCCGCGGGCGGGCGCCGGGGGCCCGTCGGGCGAGGGGGCGCTGGTCGTGCTCGCGGTGCCCAGGGCGACGGCGGCCGGACTCGCCGGGGCGGGGATCTCCGGCGGATTCGCGGTGGTCCTGTGCTGAGGCGTGCTGCCCGGACCGTACGGCGCCGGCTCGCCGCCCCGCGGGGGGCGTGGCGTCAGATGTGGTGCGGCGGCTTCTCGTCGAGGAAGCGCGCCAGGTCCGCGGCACTGCCGCCGGACGGGGCCCGCTCGCCCCACCCCTGGTCCGTGTCGTCCGCGGACTGCTGGTCCAGCGGATCGTCGAAGATCAGCGCCGGCCTGGGCCTGGGCCGGTCCGGCGTGGTGGGCTCCGCGTCGCGCGGGCCGGGGGCGGGGGCGGTACTCATGCCTCCAGGGTACGGCCGTGCCGCCCCGGCCGGCCGGTCAGCGGTCCTTGGGGTCGAGCATCCAGAGTCCGAGGACGACGAGGAACGACAGGCAGAGGAAGCCGGCCCCCCACCACGCGGTGCCGGAGTTGCCCTCCATCCACTCGTCCACGATGACCGTCAGGCCCCACAGCTGCCCGATGACGACGGACATGGCCAGCACGAGGCGGGCGGTGAGCTTGGAGGACCGCTCGGGTTCCTGGTCGGTCCCGGCACCGGGCCCGGGCCCGGTGTGGCGGACGCGGGGGTCGCCGTAGCCGCTGGTGGGCCGGATCTGCGGGTAGCGCTCGTGGACGGGCCGGTTGAGCTCTGCCCGCGCGCTGCCGGGGTGGTACGCCGGGTAGTGCGGGCCGGGGTGCTGCGGGGGCCCGGGGCTCTGCGGGTCGGGGGCGGGCTGCGGGCCCGGGGCCCCGGGGGCCGTGCGGTCGTCGTCGCTCATGACGGGCTCCCGGGGGTGTCGGACGCACCTGCTCCGGTACGCGTGCGGGACGGGCCGGGGGCGACCGGTCCGGGGGCCACGGTGCGGGCGGTTCCGCCGGGGGCGGCGGGTGCCTCGGCGCCGTCGCGGACGCCGGGGCAGCCGAGGCGGGAGGCCAGGTCCGGGCGTTCCTCGCCGAACTGGCGGCACAGCCCGTGCTCGATGCTCTCGCCGGAGCGGGTGGTGCCGACGGCCCAGACGCTGCCGTCGGTCTCCTCGGTGAGCACGACCTTGGGCAGCCCCCGGGGTGGCGGCCCGGCGGTGACCTCGCCGCTGCGGGCGTCGAAGACGCCTTCGTGGCAGGGGCAGTACAGCTCGCCCTCGGTGCCCCGGTCCTTGCGCCAGAGCACGCCGCAGGCGAGGTGGGTGCAGATGGCGGAGTAGCCGACGAGGGTGCCGTCGTTGAGCCGGACGGCGACCGCCCGGTCCTCCTCGTCGGGGTAGTCGAAGGCGATGGACTCGCCGGGAAGGAGTTGGGCGGCGATCTTCTTCGGGGCGGGGGCCTTGCCGTCGTCGGGGTCGCCGTGGCGGGGCAGGATGCCGCCGGCGACACCGAGCCCGCCGATGGCGAGCCCGCCGGACACGGTGGCGACGATGCGCAGGTAGTCGCGCCGGGTGGTGAGGGCGTCGGCGGCGATCCGGTCGTGCAGGGCCTCGCGGGGGTCGCCGGAGGCCGGCTGCCCGGGGGCGGCGGGGGGCGTGCTGCCGGCGTCGCGGGGCGGGGGCTGCTTCGGGTCGCCGGGGGGTGGGTAGTCGGTCTCGGTCACCGTCGGACGTCCTTCCCGTTGATCTCCACGACGGGCAGGCCGCCGGGGACCGGCCACTGGACCCGGTCGGCGGGCACGACCATCGCGACGCCGGTGCGGACCTCGCTCTCGCCGAAGACGAAGGAGTCGGCGACCTGGACACCGGGCCGTTCGGCCTGGAGCTCCTCGACGGTGCCGTAGAAGAGCGCTCCGGTCGGACAGACGGTGGCGCACATGGGGGCGAGGCCGTAGGCGGTGCGGTCGTAGCAGAGGTTGCACTTCATCTGCAGCTTCGCCTGGAGGTCGATCTTCGGTACGCCGAAGGGGCAGGCGTTGACGCAGTTGGCGCAGCCGATGCAGCGGGTGGTGTCGGCCTGCTGCACGACGCCGTCGGCGGTCACCAGGATCGCGTCGGCGGGGCACACCTCGGCGCACGGGGCGACGGGGTCCTCGCAGTGCATGCAGACGGTGGGAAGGGAGGCGACGGACTGGCCCTCGTCGGTGTAGTCCAGGTGGATCATGGACTTGCCGCGGTGCGAGTCGCACTCGCGGCAGGCGGAGACGCACGCCTGGCAGCCGATGCAACGGCCCGGGTCGATGAAGATCGTTCGGCCCATCATGCGGGCATCAGCTCCTCTCCGAGGTGCCGCGGCCCTGCGGGGACGTGGGCGGCAGCGGGTCGGTGCGGGAGACCTGGGCCTCCGGATAGGCGACGTGCCCGGGGGCGACCGGGGGCGCGGGGACCTCGTCGATCCGCTCGGCGTGCTCGATGCGGCAGGCGCACACCTTGTACTCGGGGATCTTGGAGCGGGGGTCGAGGGCGTCGATGGTGAGCGCGTTGGCGGCGGTGGGGACCGGCCAGTGGTACGGGATGAAGACGGTGTCGGGGCGGATCGCCTCGGTGACCAGGGCGGGGAAGACCTCGCTGCCGCGCCGGGTGACGACGCGGACCGGTTCACCGTTGCGGAAGCCGTGGGAGGGATGGACCTCGGCCCAGGGGCGGGGGGTCTGTTCGACCAGGCCGCCGAGCCTGCGGGTCTGGTTGCCGGAGAGGAAGTGGGCGACGGTGCGTCCGGTGGTGAGCGTCATGGGGTGCTCGTCGTCGTAGGGGTCCATCGGCGGGTGCCACTCGACCACTTGGAGGTGGATCTTGCCGTCGGGGTGGTAGGTCCTGCCGTCCTCGAAGAGCCGGGGGGTTCCGGGGTGGTCGGTGGACGGGCAGGGCCAGGAGATGCCGCCGGTCTCCTCCAGCCGTTCGTAGGTGATGCCGTAGTAGTCGTTGACGGTGCCGGCGGAGGCGATCCGCAGCTCGTCGAAGACCTGGCGCGAGTTGTCGAAGGCGAACTTGTCGCCGGCGCCGAGCCGGCGGGCGAGTTCACACATGACCCAGGTGTCCGTGCGGACTCCCGGGGGCGGGTCCTGGGCCTTGTTGTGCTTGACCACCCGGGCCTCGGCGTTGGCCATGACGCCGTCGTCCTCGGCCCAGGTGGTGACGGGGAAGACGACGTGCGCGTTGGCGGCGGTCTCGGAAAGGAAGAAGTCGAATTGGGCGTGGAACTCGGTGGCGTCGTAACCCTCCTTGACCACCCGGTAGTTGGGCAGGGAGACGAAGGGGTTGTTGCAGATGCCGATCAGGCCGCGGATCTCGCGGCGCTGCATCTGCCAGACCATTTCCATCATCGAGGTACCGGCGGGCGGGAGCTCGGACTCCTCGATGCCCCAGATCTCGCAGATCTGCCGGCGGTGCTCCGCGTTGTTGATGGAGCGCCCGCCGGGGAGGAGGTCGGACTTCTGGCCGTGCTCGCGGCCGCCCTGCCCGTTGCCCTGGCCGGTGATGGTGCCGTAGCCGGCGCCGGGCTTGCCGATGTGTCCGGTGGCGGTGCAGAGGTTGATCACGGTGAGGCAGTTCTCGACGCCCTGCGAGTGGTGTTCGATGCCCCGGGCGTGCCAGGCCATGGCCTTGGGGGCGCGGGCGAAGGTGCGGGCGACCTGCACGATCTGTTCGGCGGGGATGCCGCAGATCTCGGCGGCGCGGGACGGCGGGTATTCGGCGACCTTGGCCTTGACCTCCTCCCAGCCGGTGGCGTGGGCGGCGAGGTACGCCTCGTCGGTGAGGCCCTCCTCGATGACGACGTTCAGTACGGAGTTGAAGAACGCCGAGTCGGTGCCGGGCTTGAGGGCGACGTGGATGTCAGCGGTCCGGGCGATGGCGGTCTCGCGGGGGTCGACCACGATGAGGCTGGCGCCCCGGTCCCGGGCGCCCCACACGTACTGGGTCATGACGGGGAAGCACTCGCCGACGTTGGAGCCGGCGATGAGCAGGCAGTCGGTGAGGAGGATGTCGGAGAAGGGGTTGCCGGCCCGGTCGATGTTGAAGGCGAGTTTGTTGGCGCCGGCCGCGCTGACCATGCAGAGCCTGCCGTTGTAGTCCACGTGCCGGGTCTTGAGGGCGACCCGGGCGAACTTGCCTACCAGGTAGGTCTTCTCGGAGAACAGGCTCGCTCCGCCGAGCAGCCCGAAGGCGTCGTTCCCGTACGTCTGCTGGATGCGCCGGATCTCGGCGACGGTGAAGTCGAGCGCCTCGTCCCAGGAGACCTCGCGGAAGTCCTCGTCCCGGGAGCGGCGCATCAGGGGGGCGGTGAGCCGGTCGGGGTGGTTGATCTGCTGGTAGGCGTTGATCCCCTTGGGACACAGGCGCATGCGGTTGATGTCGTGGTTGCGGGGCTCGACGCCGAAGACCTTGCCGCCGCGGTCGACGCGCAGATACATGCCGCACTGGACGCCGCAGAAGCAGCAGTGGGTGGGGACGAGGGTCTCGCCGTTCTGGTCGGCGTGCCAGCGGTCGGCGGGGATACCGCCCGCGTCACGGAAGGCGCGGGTGCCCGGCGGGGCGAGGGAGGGATCGATGGGAACGACCGCATGCGGTTCGGGCGTTCGCGAGTCCGCGGTCACTTGTAGCCCTTCTTCACCTGGGAGAGGTAGGCGCTGCCTCGCAGCACCCGCTTGCAGCGCGGGCAGTATTCGGCCCACTCGTCGAAGCCGAGGCTGAGATCGCGCATGGTGCCGCGCAGGTTGTCGACGTACGGGGTGGTGTCGATGGGTTCCTCGCAACGGCGGCAGGCGAAGACCTCTTCGTCCTGCCGGCCGGTGTACTTGAACAGCTGCATGCCGACGGCGGCGGGCCGCTGGACGATGTGGAAGAACTTCCCGAACGGGATGTAGATGAGGGTGAAGACCACCGCGACCATGTGGAGGATCGCCAGGAACTCGTAGCCGCCGCCGTGCAGGAAGATCGAGGAGAACGTGAGCAGCAGCCCGGTCACGGAGATGACGATGAGCGCGATCAGCGGCACCAGGTCGTAGGCGAACCGCTGCCCCGTGACGGCCGCCCGGTCCTTCATCCGCCGCCACAGGAAGTAGGAGGCGCCGGGAATGACGAGGACGGCGGCGATGTCCAGGCCGTGGAACATCAGCCAGCCGAGGAAGTCGAGGGAGTCGAACCCGAGGATCTTGAAGCCCCAGATACGCATCTCGTAGCCGGGACCGGAGCCGGTGCCCGAGGTGAAGGTGAACCAGCCCCAGGTGAGCGGGAAGGTGATCAGCGCGGCGAGGACACAGCCCCAGAAGATCAGCTGGTGGGCGGCCCAGCGGGCGTGCGAGCGGGCGCCGAGGAACTTCTGGAAGCCGAGGTAGGTGGCGATCATCTTCGGCAGCGCGGTGGGTGCGCGGCGGAAGTTGTCCACCGAGAAGAGACTCCCCCAGCCCTTCTTGAACAGCCGCTTGGCGCCGGGGGCGGAGACCCACACGGTGTACCGGTACGCGACGCCGAAGGCCAGGAACACCGTGGCGACGGCGTACGGCAGCAGCGCGGAGTCGAAGTGCTCCAGGAACCGGCTGCCGAGCACGATGGCGACGACGAGCAGGAGGGAGACGATGACGCCGGCCGCGGTCGCCCGCGCGGTGACGGACCTGGGAACGAGCCCCCCGGCCCGCCGGGACCCACGCGGCGCCGGCGCGCCGCCGGCTTCGTCGACGGCTCCGGTACGGCCCCCGGGGGCGGGCTGCGCGGCTGCGCCTGCGGCTTCAGGTGGCTCTGTCACGGTGCCACGGTAGGGCGGTGTGGGTCGGTTGGTCCTGTTTTGCGGGCCCAGGGGAGTGGGCGAGTCGCGGGTGGGGGCGGGGGCGGGGGCGGGGGCGGAGATCGGAAGAGCA
>NZ_JBMNDO010000043.1:0-58231 GCF_052542855.1 Streptomyces sp. SAS_281 | reverse complement strand
GGCCCAAGCCGCCCGCCTGGGCCCCGATTCACGTACTCTCCGGCGGGACGCGGGCCACCTGTGACCAGGTGGCCAACGATTCGGCGACGCTACGCGCGTAGCGTCGGGACCGGGGCCGGTCGGGCGCGATACGTTTTCCGGCGCGCCCCGTACGCCCTCCCACGCCCCGCGAGCCGTACACCGCCCCATCCGCCGTCCACCGCCTTCCCGTCCTCACCGCCCCCGCCCTCCGCTCCTGCCAAGGAGAGTGCGCCATCAACGCGTCCAGCAGTCCCAACGCCGTGGAGCTCCGCGGTATCACCAAGCGGTTCCCCGGGGTCGTGGCCAACCACGACATCGACATCACCGTGCGCCGCGGCACCGTCCACGCCCTCGTCGGCGAGAACGGCGCCGGCAAGTCCACTCTGATGAAGATCCTTTACGGCATGCAGAAGCCGGACGAGGGCACCATCGCGGTGGACGGCGAACAGGCCGTGTTCTCCAACCCCGGCGACGCCATCGGCCGAGGCATCGGCATGGTGCACCAGCACTTCATGCTCGCCGACTACCTCACCGTCCTGGAGAACGTCGTCCTCGGCTCCGAGAAGCTGTACGGCATCGGCGACCGGGCCCGCGCCAAGATCAAGGAGATCTCCGACGCCTACGGCCTCGGTGTCCGCCCGGACGCCATGGTCGAGGACCTCGGCGTCGCCGACCGCCAGCGCGTGGAGATCCTCAAGGTCCTCTACCGGGGCGCCCGCACCCTGATCCTCGACGAGCCGACCGCCGTCCTGGTGCCCCAGGAGGTCGACGCGCTCTTCGACAACCTGCGGGAGCTCAAGGCCGAGGGCCTGACCGTCATCTTCATCTCGCACAAGCTGGGCGAGGTCCTGTCGGTCGCCGACGAGATCACGGTCATCCGGCGCGGCACCACCGTGGGCACCGCCGACCCCCGGAACACCACGACCAAGCAGCTCGCCGAGCTGATGGTCGGCAGCGAGCTGCCGTCCCCGGAGACCCGCGAGTCCACGGTCACCGACACGCCCATGCTCACCGTGGACGGCCTGCGGCTCACCGCGACCGACCCGGACGGCGCCGTCCGCGCCGTGCTCGACGGCATCACCTTCACCATCCACAAGGGCGAGGTCCTGGGCATCGCCGGCGTGGAGGGCAACGGCCAGTCCGAACTGGTCGACGCGATCATGGGCATGCGCACCCCGGACGAGGGCACCCTCACGCTGGACGACGCGGACATCACCCGTACGCCGACCCGCAAGCGCCGCGAGGGCGGCATGGCCGTCATCCCCGAGGACCGTCACCGGCACGGCCTCCTCCTGGAGGCCCCGCTCTGGGAGAACCGCATCCTGGGCCACGTCACGGAGCGCCCCAACAGCCGGGGCGCCTTCCTCGACCTCAAGGCCGCCCGCACCGACACCGAGCGCATCGTGCGCGAGTACGACGTCCGCACCCCCGGGATCGACGTCACCGCGGCCTCCCTCTCCGGCGGCAACCAGCAGAAGCTGATCGTCGGCCGCGAGATGAGCCACGCGCCCAAGCTCCTGATCGCCGCGCACCCCACCCGGGGCGTGGACGTCGGCGCCCAGGCCCAGATCTGGGACCAGATCCGCGAGGCGCGGAGCGAGGGCCTGGCGGTCCTGCTGATCTCCGCCGACCTGGACGAGCTGATCGGGCTCTCCGACACCCTGCGCGTCATGTACCGCGGCCGCCTGGTCGCGGACGCCGACCCGGCGGACATCACCCCCGAGGAGCTGGGCTCGGCGATGACCGGCGCGGCCAGCGGCCACCTCGAAGCGCCGGAGGGGGGCGAGGCGCCCGCCGCGCCCGCCACGGACGACGACACCGACCCCCGCGAAGGGGGAGAGGACCGATGAAGAAGATCGACAAGGAGCGGCTGCTCCTGGGGATCGCGGCCCCCGTACTCGCGATCGTGGTCGCCTTCCTGGTGACGGCACTCGTGCTCGCCGCCACCGGCAAGGAGCCGTTCAACGCCTTCGGCATCATGTTCGACTACGGCCTGAAGTCGGACAGCCAGGTCTACATCCTCAACAAGGCCACGACGTACTACCTCGCGGGTCTCGCGGTGGCCGTCGGCTTCCGGATGAACCTCTTCAACATCGGCGTCGACGGGCAGTACCGCCTCGCCGCCTTCTTCGCCGCGGCGCTCGGCGGCGCGCTGACCCTGCCCGGCGCGCTCCAGATCCCGCTGATCATCCTCACCGCGATGATCGTCGGCGCCATGTGGGCCGGCATCGCCGGTCTGCTCAAGGTCACCCGGGGCGTCAGCGAGGTCGTCTCGACCATCATGCTGAACTCCATCGCGACCGCGGTCATCGGCTACCTGCTCCAGCAGAACCGCCTCGGCCACCTCGACGAGGCCGGCACCAAGATCTCCACCAAGCCGCTCCCGGAG
The DNA here is from genome assembly GCF_052542855.1 of Streptomyces sp. SAS_281. Classification (NCBI taxonomy): domain Bacteria; kingdom Bacillati; phylum Actinomycetota; class Actinomycetes; order Kitasatosporales; family Streptomycetaceae; genus Streptomyces; species Streptomyces sp. SAS_281. Next base: position 55,821 of record NZ_JBMNDO010000043.1, on the reverse strand, counting down.
TCCTCGCACTTCTTCGAGTTCCCGACGACGCCGACGCCCGTCTGGGGCTTCATCGTCGTCGCCGTCGCGGCCGGCATCGCGTACTGGTTCACGCTCTCCCGTACCCGCTTCGGCTTCGACCTGCGCACCGTCGGCCAGTCCGGCTCCGCCGCCGAGGCCAGCGGCGTCAACGTCCGCCGCATGGTCATCACCTCGATGCTCATCTCGGGCGCCGTCGCCGGTCTCATCGGCATGCCGACGCTGCTCAACGACAGCCACGAGTTCAGCGGCGACTTCCCCATCGGCATCGGCTTCACCGGCATCGCCATCGCCCTCCTCGGCCGCAACCACCCCGTCGGCATCGCGCTCGGCGCACTGCTCTGGGGCTTCCTGGAGCGCGGTACCGGAAAGCTGGAGTTCGAGGGGTACGACAAGGAGATCGTCGGCGTGATCCAGGGCGTCATCGTCCTGTGCGTCGTCATCGCGTACGAAGTCGTCCGCCGCTACGGACTCAAGCGCCAGCAGAGCAAGGTCGGCGCGGAACTCGCCGCACAGGCCGCCCGTAACTCCGACCAGCAGGAGGTGTCGGCGTGACCGCCACGGCGACTTCCACCCCGCCCCCGGCGGCCCCCAAGGTCTCCGGCGGCAAGAGCGGGCGTTCCCGCTTCTCCTTCCCCGTCATCCTGCTGATCGTCGCGGGCGTCCTGCTCGCGCTGTCCGCCGTGCGCGCCATCACCGGCGCCCAGGACGTCACCTCGGCGGGCCAGATCAGCGCCGCGCTCGCCATGGCCGTGCCGATCGGCCTCGCCGGTCTCGGCGGTCTGTGGTCCGAACGTGCCGGCGTGGTCAACATCGGCCTCGAAGGCATGATGATCCTCGGCACCTTCTTCGGTGCCTGGGCCGGCTGGCAGACCAGCCCCTGGCTGGGCGTCCTCGCCGGTGTCGTCGGCGGCATGCTCGGCGGCCTGCTGCACGCGGTCGCGACCATCACCTTCGGCGTCGACCACATCATCTCCGGCATCGCGATCAACATCCTGGCGCTCGGCTTCACCACCTACTTCGCCAAGCTGTGGTTCAACAGCGGCGAGGCGGCGGCCAAGGGCGGCTCTCCGAAGCAGTCCCCGCCGGCCGACGAGATCACCTCGGTGACGATCCCCGGCCTCTCCGACGGACTGCACTCCATCGAGAAGCACCACTGGTTCTTCGTCTCCGACCTGGCCGGCATCCTCGGCGGCCTCGTCACCAACCTCTCGCTGCTGACGATCCTGGCCGTCGTCCTGTTCATCGGGACCTTCTTCGTCCTGTGGAAGACCGCGTTCGGGCTGCGCCTGCGCTCCTGCGGCGAGAACCCGGTCGCCGCCGAATCGCTGGGCGTCAACGTCTACACGTACAAGTACATCGCGGTGATCGTCTCCGGTGGGCTCGCCGGGCTCGGCGGCGCCTTCCTCTCCCTGGTCACCTCGCACATCTACAACGAGGGCCAGACCGGCGGACGCGGTTACATCGGTCTCGCCGCGATGATCTTCGGCAACTGGCGCCCGGGCGGACTCGCCATGGGTGCGGGCCTGTTCGGCTTCGCCGACGCGCTCCAGCTGCGCAACGGCGGCGAGTCCGTGCACGCGCTGCTCCTGCTGCTGTTCGTCGTGCTCGTCGGCCTCGCCGTGTGGAAGCTGTACCGCAAGAGCTACGTGCAGGGCGTCGTCAGCGCGGTCATCGCGGCCGGCGTCCTGGTCTGGTACCTCGGTACGGACAGCGTGCCCACCGAGTTCGTCAGCGCCACGCCGTACATCGTCACGCTGCTCGTCCTCTCGCTCTCCGCGCAGCGGCTGCGGATGCCGAAGGCGGACGGCATGCGCTACCGCAAGGGCCAGGGCAAGTGACGCCCCCGCCCTTCACCGAGGCCGACTGGGAGGCCCTGCGGGCCGCGGCCCGGGACGCCATGTCCCGGGCGTACGCCCCGTACTCCGGCTACCCGGTCGGCGTCGCCGCCCGCGTGGACGACGGCCGTACGATCACCGGCTGCAACGTCGAGAACGCCTCGTACGGGATCGGGCTGTGCGCCGAGTGCGGTCTGGTCTCCCAGCTGCACGCCACGGGCGGCGGCCGGCTGACCCACTTCACCTGTGTGGACGGGGCCGGCGAGAGCCTGGTCCCGTGCGGCCGGTGCCGGCAGCTGCTGTACGAGTTCGGCGGCCCGGAGCTGATCCTGGAGACCCCGGACGGCTTCCGCACCCTGGACGAGATGCTGCCCCAGGCGTTCGGCCCGTCGCACCTCGGCTGACCGTTCCCCGCCTGGTGGGGCCGCACAACGGGCCCACCCGGCGCCTCTTTTCCCCTCTATGCGCGTAGAGTCAACAGGGCTCACGCGCACCGTACGTACCGGCCGGAAGGACGCCAGACCATGGACGCCATCTCCGTCATCCGCACCAAGCGGGACCGAGGCGAGCTGACCCCCGAGCAGATCGACTGGGTCATCGACGCGTACACCCGCGGCGAGGTCGCCGACGAGCAGATGTCCGCGCTGGCCATGGCGATCCTGCTGAACGGCATGAACCGTACGGAGATCGCCCGCTGGACCGCCGCGATGATCGCCTCCGGCGAGCGGATGAACTTCGACAGCCTCTCCCGCCCCACCACGGACAAGCACTCCACCGGTGGCGTCGGCGACAAGATCACCCTGCCGCTCGCCCCGCTGGTCGCCGCCTGCGGCGCGGCCGTCCCCCAGCTCAGCGGCCGGGGCCTCGGCCACACCGGCGGCACCCTCGACAAGCTGGAGTCCGTCCCCGGCTGGCGCGCCCACCTCTCCAACGCCGAGATGCTGGACGTCCTCGACACCACCGGCGCGGTCATCTGCGCGGCGGGCGACGGCCTCGCCCCCGCCGACAAGAAGCTGTACGCGCTGCGCGACGTCACCGGCACGGTCGAGGCGATCCCGCTCATCGCCAGCTCGATCATGTCCAAGAAGATCGCCGAGGGCACGGGCGCCCTGGTCCTCGACGTCAAGGTCGGCTCCGGCGCCTTCATGAAGACCCTGGACGACGCCCGCGAGCTGGCCTCCACGATGGTCGCCCTCGGCACCGACAGCGGTGTCCGCACGGTCGCCCTCCTCACCGACATGTCCACCCCGCTGGGCCTCACCGCCGGCAACGCCCTGGAGGTCCGCGAGTCCGTCGAGGTCCTGGCCGGCGGCGGCCCGAAGGACGTCGTCGACCTCACGCTGGCCCTCGCCCGCGAGATGCTGGACGCGGCGGGCCTCAAGGACGCCGACCCGGAGAAGGCCCTCCGGGACGGCTCCGCGATGGACGTCTGGCGCCGCATGATCTCCGCCCAGGGCGGCGACCCCGACGCCGCGCTCCCGGTCGCCCGCGAGCAGCACGTCATCAAGGCGTCGTCCTCCGGCATCCTGACCCGCCTGGACGCCTACGACATCGGCGTCGCCGCCTGGCGCCTCGGCGCGGGCCGCGCCCGCAAGGAGGACCCGGTCCAGGCCGGCGCGGGCATCGAGCTGCACGCCAAGCCCGGCGACGAGATCACCGACGGCCAGCCGCTGCTGACGCTGCACACGGACACCCCGGAGAAGTTCGACTACGCCCTCAAGGCGCTCCCGGACGCGTACGACATCGAGCCCGCGGGCACGGCGTACACGGCGACCCCGGTGGTGCGGGAACGTATCGCCTGACCTGGGCCTTCCTCGGGTCTGTCTGACATTCCCGCCTGCCGCGCGACGACGCGAATGGTCGGACAGGCCCTCGTACGGGTGAACGGGACCGGTGGACTGCCACCGGTCCCGTTCGGCATGCCGGCCCCGGTGCGCACCGGGAAGAGAGGGCGGCCCACGCGGTGAGTTCCGGCGCGGTCCCGGGTCTGTCAGTGTATGGAAGCCCCGCCCCCGGCCGCGCTCGTCGTCTCCGGACACATCACGCGCGACGCCGTCCCACGCCTGTGCGCCGACCTGGAAGCCCTCCTGGCCGCGACGCCGGACGCCACCACGGTGCACTGCGACCTGAGCGGCGTTGTCCGCCCGGACCTGACGACGGTGGAGGCGATCGCCCGCCTCTCCCTGGCAGCCCGCAGAACGGGCCGCCGCACCCTGCGCCTGCACGGCACCCCGCCGGAACTGCGGGCACTGCTGGACCTGGTGGGGCTGGGGGATTCGGTGGGGGACTTCAGCGACCCTCCACCGCGTAGTCGCAGACCACCGAGGTGATGTGGTGCTGGGTGCCCTTGCGGGCGGACGGTGTGCCCGACGGCGACGGCATCGGCGACTCCCTCGCCGACCGCATAGCCTCCGCGCAGTCGAACCCGGGCTGCGGCCCCGGATCGGCCGCCGACGACGGCGGGGGTACCGGTGCCGGGCCCGACGTGGCCGCCGGTTCGCCGAGCCACTGCGAGGCCCCCCACCCCGCGCCCGCGAGCACCACCCACCCCACGGCAAGCCCCCACCCCACGCGCCGCCTCACACCGCATCCGCCTCCAGCCGGTCCGGCAGGCCGAACAGCGGGAACCACCGAGGCGTGTCCAGGAAGCAGTGCAGGCCCGTGATCGTGCCGTCCTCGATCTCGATGACCTGGACCGCCCAGGGCACGAAGCCCGGGCCCTCCGGGTCCGGCTTGTAGTGGGCGAAGGCGGGGCTGCCGTTGGCCGAGGTCGCGAGCAGGCGGGAGCCGGCGCAGCCCGCGCCCAGGGACGTCATGAACCCGGTGATGTCCTCGTGGCCCCGGAGCCACAGGTCGAACGGCGGCATCGTCATCACCGCGTCCTCGTGGAGGAGGGCGGTCAGCGCCTTCATGTCGTAGCCCTCGAACGCCGCCACGTACCGTTCGAGCAGGGCCGTCTGCCTCTCGTCCAGCGGGTCCGCCGCTTCGGCGGCCACGGACTCGTGGTCGGTCAGGGTCGCCCGGGCCCGCTGAAGGGCACTGTTGACCGAGGCGACCGAGGTGCCGAGCAGCTCCGCGACCTCAGCCGCCTTCCACGCCAGCACCTCGCGCAGGATGAGCACCGCGCGCTGCTTCGGCGGCAGGTGCTGGAGCGCCGCGACGAACGCGAGGCGCACCGACTCGCGCGCCACCGCCGCCTCCGCCGGATCGTCGGTCGTCGGGATGATCCGGCCGTCCGGCATCGGCTCCAGCCAGGTGTTCTCCGGCAGCGGGTTGAGCGCGGCCTGGGCGAGCGGCGTCGGCCCCGTCAGATCCACCGGCCGGGCCCGCCGCTTGCCCGCGTTCAGCATGTCCAGGCAGACGTTGGTCGCGATGCGGTACAGCCAGGACCGCAGCGAGGACCGGCCCTCGAACTTGTCGTAGCTGCGCCAGGCCCGTACCAGCGTGTCCTGGACCGCGTCCTCCGCCTCGAACGCCGAGCCGAGCATCCGGTAGCAGTACCCGGTCAGCTCGACCCGGTGCCCTTCCAGACGGCTGTCGATGTCGCCCGACGCGCCGGTCCCGGCGCCGGGACCCGCTGCCGCCGCTGTCAGTTCACTCATCGCCGATCCACCCTGTCGTGCCGTGACACCGCTCACTTCATCCGGTGCTCAGGAAGCTACAGCGGGGCACTGACAACGGGGGCCGAGCGGCAGCCGTCAGGTCCCCGGCTTGCGGCCGTACACGTAGACGTCGTCGCCGTTCTTCAACAGGTTCCAGTATGACTTCGCGTCCGCGGTGCGCATGTTGACGCAGCCGTGCGACCCCGGGGGATTCCACATCTTCACGCCCACCGCGTGGAAGGCCTGGCCGCCGTCGAAGAACTGCGAGTACGGCATGGCCACGTGGTAGATCGACGACACGTGGTTCTTGTGGCGCCAGTAGATCTTCTTGGCACCCGTCCGCGTCTCGTACTTGTCCCGGCCCGTCCGCACCGGCACCGGCCCGAACTTCAGCTTCTTGCCGTCCTGGATCCAGCTGATCTGCCGCGTCAGGTCGACGCAGGCGATGCGCCCCTTGTTGGTCGGGCACTTCCCGGCCTTGTTCGGGTTCTTGCCGGCCGCCTTCTGCGCGGTGAGCGTCTGCATCGTGCGCCAGGTGACCGGTCCCGCGTAGCCGATGGCCGGAGTGACGCCGTACGTGCTCTGGAACGACCGGATCTTCTTGCAGTCGGCCGCCGACTGCTTGCCGTCCACCTTCAGGTGCAGGTACTTCTCGACCTGCTTCTGGTTCGGACCCGTGGACGTCGTGCAGGACGCCGCCTGCGCGGTGCCGCCCGTACCGAGGACGAACGCCGGTACCGCGGTCAGCCCCGCGACGGACAGGACGAGCCCCCTCCGCACCCGTACGCCCGTGATGCCCCGTATGTTCCGCATGTTCTTCCTGACTCCCATGTACGCCAACTCCCCTTCGCGCGCACTGCGGTGATTCCGCCTGCTAGACGCGCGAAGGGGAGCGGCTGGTTGTGCGCCGAATGTCTCAGTTCTGTACGGGCGCCACGGCGGCGGGCCGCAGCCGTTCGGCGCGGGCGGCCCGCGTCCCGTACAGCGTGACGGACACGACTCCGAGGACCGCGAGCAGCCCCAGCGCGACCGTGCCCGCCCAGCCGCCGGCGTGGAAGGCCACCGCGCCGAGCGTGCCGCCCGCGCTGGAGCCGAGGTAGTACGCCGACTGGTAGAGCGCCGACGCCTGGGCGCGGCCCGTCGTCGCCGTGCGGCTCACCGAGGAGGAGGCGACCGCGTGCCCGGCGAAGAAGCCGGCCGTGATCAGCACCAGGCCGAGGAGCACGGCGGCCAGCCGGTCGCCCAGGGAGAGCAGCAGACCCGCGGCCGTGGTGGAGACGGCGAGGTACAGCGCGCCCCGCCGCCCCAGCCGGGCGACCAGCCGTCCGGCGGCGGCGGAGGAGACCGTACCGACCAGGTACACCAGGAAGACCGAGCCCACGATGCCCTGCGGCAGGCTGAACGGGGCCTCCACGAGCCGGTATCCGATGACCGTGTACACGGCGCCGAACACCGTCATGAACAGCGCGCCGATCGCGTACAGCCGCCGCAGCAGCGGATTGGCGAGGTGTGCGCCGACGGTCCGCGCGAGGGCCTTCGGGTTCAGCGTGCCCGGGGTGAAGTGCCGGGCGCGCGGCATCATGAAGTGGAAGACGACCGCGCAGGCCACGGCCAGCAGCCCGACCGAGCCGAGCGCCGCCCGCCAGCCCCACAGCTGCGCGATCCAGCCGGTGAGGATGCGGCCGCTCATCCCGCCGATGCTGTTCCCGGCCACGAACAGCCCGATCGCGGCGACGAGCGCCTTGGGCCGCACCTCCTCCGCCAGATACGCCATCGCGGAGGCGGGCAGCCCGGCGAGCGCGGCGCCCTGCACGGCGCGCAGCGCGATCAGCGTGCCCAGCGAGGGCGCGAACGGAACGAACAGCCCGACCGTCACCGCGATCACCAGCGAGGCGGTCATCATCTGCCGCCGCCCGAACCGCTCGGACAGCGCGCTCAGCGGCAGCACGCACAGCGCCAGCGCGCCGGTCGCGGCGGACACCGTCCAGCTCGCCTGCCCCGCCGTCGCGCCGAAGGACGCGGAGACGGCGGGCAGCAGCGCCTGCGTGGAGTAGAGGAGCGCGAAGGTCGCGACACCGGCGGCGAAGAGGGCGAAGCTCATCCGGCGGTAGCCGGGGCGCCCGGGTTCGAGCCGGTCGGCGGTGTCGGCGACGGGGGACGACTGGGTCGAGGCGGCCACGGTGAGGGTGGACGCCCCGGTACTGGCAGGAGGCATGCCAGGAACGTATGCCGCAGGAGATTCATGCGTCCAATGCACAAACAGCGAATAATCAATCCCATGGTGCATCAACGCAGCTCACAGCCCCGGCTGTCACCGAGCAGTTACGAAGAAGACATCCGCGCGGTTCTCGCACCGCGCCTCGCGTACTTCGAGGCGGTCGCCCGCCACGAGCACGTCACACGCGCCGCCCAGGAACTGGGCGTCCCGCAGTCCACCCTCTCCCGCGCGATGGTGCGCCTGGAGGACGACCTGGGCGTCGCCCTGTTCGCGCGCAAGGGCCGCACGGTCTCCCTGACCCCGGCCGGCCGCACCTTCCTCGGCTCGGCCGAGCGCGCCCTCGCGGAGGTGGAGAGGGCCGCCGACTCGGTGCGCGCCGACGCCGACCCCACCGCCGGCAAGGTGGCCTTCGGCTTCCTCCACACGATGGGCTCCGAAACCGTCCCCGCCCTCATCCGCGCCTTCCGGGCCGACCACCCCCGGGTCCGGTTCCAACTCGTCCAGAACTACGGCGAGGCCATGATCGAACGCCTCCGCGCCGGCGGACTCGACCTCTGCCTCACCTCCCCGGTCCCGGACGCCCCCGACCTGGTCACCCGCCGCCTGGACGAACAACGCCTCCGCCTGGTCGTCCCCGAGGACCACCCCCTCGCCACCCGCCGCCGCATCCGCCTCGCCGAAGCCGCCGACGAAACCTTCGTCACCCTCGAACCCGGCTACGGCCTCCGCCGCATCACGGACGACCTCTGCGCGGAGGCGGGCTTCGCCCCCCGCGTCGCCTTCGAGGGCGAGGAGGCCGAGACACTCCGGGGCCTGGTCGCGGCGGGCCTGGGCGTGGCCCTCCTCCCACCCCCCGCGGTGGCCCGCCCGGGCGTGGTGGAGCTGTCGGTGACGGCCCCGAGGGCGGTCCGCGAGATCGGGGTGGCCTGGCTGGACGGCCACCCGGACACGGCCCCGGTGGCGGCGTTCAAACGGTTCCTGCTGGGGCGGCGGGGGAGTTTGCTGCCGGGGTGAGGGGACGCCGCGTGCGCCGTTCCTCGGGAGGTGGGGGGCGATCCCTGCGCGGTGGCGGGGAACAGGGCGACCCTCGCGGCCCGGTGCCGGGCCGGCAGGGAACATCGCCGCGCGTGCGGGGAGCAGACGCCAACGACATGGTCGCCGAGCGATCCCTGGGGACCATCCCCGCGCGTACGGGGAGCAGCCGTAGAGCTGATCCCCGGGCGTCACCACCTCGGGACCATCCCCGCGCGTGCGGGGAGCAGTCCCCGACGTGGGCGCGTAGGGCGTCTGCACGGGGACCATCCCCGCGCGTACGGGGAGCAGATTGACGGCCGCCGGTTCGGTGAGCTGTCGGAGGGACCATCCCCGCGCGTACGGGGAGCAGGACAGCAGTTCGTCGGGCGGCGGCTTCGGCGAGGGACCATCCCCGCGCGTACGGGGAGCAGTCATCGGTCTCCGCGTGCTGGACCGGTTCGCCGGGACCATCCCCGCGCGTACGGGGAGCAGCCGCTCATGGCGTACTCGTCGGCCACGCACCTGGGACCATCCCCGCGCGTACGGGGAGCAGGGAGCCGGGGGCGATGCCGAGGAGCTGAGCGTGGGACCATCCCTGCGCGTACGGGGAGCAGAGGCCCGCAGACGGCCGTACAGAGCTTCGCGCGGGACCATCCCCGCGCGTACGGGGAGCAGGAGCGCGCAGCGAGAACGGCCGGACGGCGGATGGGACCATCCCCGCGCGTACGGGGAGCAGTGGGGGGTGCCGGGGACCGGGCGGTCGGCCGGGGGACCATCCCCGCGCGTACGGGGAGCAGTTGCACCTGATCCTCGGCATGCGGGCGGAGGAGGGACCATCCCCGCGCGTACGGGGAGCAGCTCTCGGGCTTGCGTCCCCGTCCAGCGAAATAGGGGACCATCCCCGCGCGTACGGGGAGCAGTACTGACTCAGGCAAGTGCCCGAATCCGGCAAGGGACCATCCCCGCGCGTACGGGGAGCAGTTGCCTTCGTTCTCGACGGACAGCCAGTCGCGGGGACCATCCCCGCGCGTACGGGGAGCAGCGACGTCGCCGACCGTCTCACCCACCCCGCGAGGGACCATCCCCGCGCGTACGGGGAGCAGGTGCAGATCCTCGGGACCGGGCAGCTGCTGGAGGGACCATCCCCGCGCGTACGGGGAGCAGGTGAGCTGGCCGTTCTGGCCGCCGCCTGTCCAGGGACCATCCCCGCGCGTACGGGGAGCAGCGGGATGCCTTGCCCGCTATGGACCTTGACGCGGGACCATCCCCGCGCGTACGGGGAGCAGCCGAAGTTCCACTCGACGTAGATGATCGCCGCGGGACCATCCCCGCGCGTACGGGGAGCAGTACAGCCCGCCGTCGGACCCCAGCTCAATTGCGGGACCATCCCCGCGCGTACGGGGAGCAGACTCCGTGACCTGCGACGTTACTCGGCGAGGATGGCGTTTCTGACCACTTTCGCGGAATCCGGCATAACCACCCTAAATTGCCCATTGGTTAACCAAGTTGTTCAAGTCGAGAGGGGATCTTAGGCGTTGTCCGCCGCTGACATGGGCTCTTCGTGTCAACTGCCCCTTAATCTCTGCACTTTTCATCGTATGAACATCTCGACTGGACCTCCTCCTGTATCCATGACCCATGACCGCCGCAAGCCACTCCACCCCCCACCCCGGCCTCCGCGCCAGGCTCACCGCCCCCGCCCGCACCGTGTGGGCCAAGCACGACCGGGGCACCGACGGGTGGTTGCCCTTGTGGCGGCACATGGAGGACAGCGCAGCGGTCGCCGGGTTGCTCTGGGACACGTGGTTGCCGGCCAACGTTCGGGCGCTCGTCAGCTCGGAGCTCCCGGAAGGGCTGGGCGACGGGCGGCGGCTCGCCGTCTGGCTCGCAGGGGTTCACGACATCGGGAAGGCCACGCCCGCCTTCGCCTGCCAGGTCGATCCGCTCGCCGACCGCATGCGGGACGCCGGGTTGCAGATGCGCTCCGCCAAGGCCCTCGGCCCGGACCGGAGGATCGCCCCGCACGGGCTGGCCGGCCAGGCGCTGCTGGGGGAGTGGTTGCGGGAGCGGCACGGCTGGGCCAGGAAGCAGGTCGGGCAACTGGCCGTCGTCGTCGGCGGGCACCACGGCGTGCCCCCGGAGCCCGGGCAGATCACCGCGCTGCAGAGGCACGGGCACCTCTTACGCAGCCCGGGCCCAAGTCGCGCCGCCTGGCAGCGCGTACAGGACGAACTGCTCGACGCGTGTGCCGACGAGTACCGCGTACGGGACCGGCTGGCCGCCTGGCGGGACGTGCGGTTGCCCCAGACCGCACAGGTGCTGCTCACCTCCCTCGTGATCGTCGCCGACTGGATCGCCAGCAACGCCGACCTCTTTCCGTACTTCCCGCAGGACGCCGCCCGTAGTGGCGAGGAGCGCGTGGCCGCCGCCTGGCGCGGACTGGATCTGCCCGCCCCCTGGTCCCCGCCGGACCCCACCGAGGACGCCCAGCAGCTCATCGGCTCCCGCTTCGGACTGCCGGAGGGAGCGAAGGCCCGCCCCGTGCAGGAAGCCGCCATCGAGCTGGCCCGCTCCATGGGCGGGCCGGGGCTGATGGTGATCGAGGCGCCCATGGGTGAGGGCAAGACCGAAGCCGCGCTCGCCGTCACCGAGATCTTCGCCGCCCGCTCCGGGGCCGGCGGAGTCTTCTTCGCCCTTCCCACCATGGCCACCGGCAACGCCATGTTCCCCCGCCTCCTGGAGTGGCTGGAACGGCTCCCGTCCACCCGGGACGCCGAACACACCGTGCTCCTCGCGCACTCCAAAGCCGCGTTGAACGAGCGCTTCGCCGACCTCATGCGCGACAGCCGCCAGCAGATCGTCGCCGTCGATCTCGACGCCGAGGAGACGCGGCACGCCGCACCCGCAGGGCTCGTCGCGCACACCTGGCTGCGCGGCCGCAAGAAGGCCATGCTGGCGTCGTTCGTCGCCGGAACCATCGACCAGCTCCTCTTCGCCGGTCTCAAGAGCCGTCACCTGGCGATGCGTCACCTCGCCGTGGCCGGCAAGGTCGTCGTCATCGACGAGGCGCACGCGTACGACACGTACATGAGTGTCTACCTGGACCGGGTAGTGGCCTGGCTCGGTGCGTACGGGGTGCCCGTGGTGATCCTGTCCGCGACCCTTCCCGCCCGCAGACGGCGCGAACTCGTCGAGGCGTACGCGGGAACGGACGGTACGCCGGAGGCGTTCGCGGACGTGGCCGAGGCCACGGCCTACCCGTTGCTGACCGCCGTGACACCCGGGGGTTCGCCGGTCATGCGCGGCCCCGGTGCCTCCGGCCGTGGCACGGACGTCGTACTGGAACCGTTCGACGACGGAATGGACGCCCTCGTCGGGCGTCTCGCCCACGAACTGGACGGAGGTGGCTGCGCCCTCGTCGTGCGCAACACCGTCACCCGTGTCCTGGAGACCGCGAAGGCGCTCCGGGCCACGTTCGGCGACGAGAACGTGACGGTGGCGCACTCGCGCTTCATCGATGTCGACCGGGCCGCCAAGGACGCCGGTCTCCTCAAGCGCTTCGGGCCACCCGGCGCCGCGCAGGGCCGTCCGGCCGGTCCGCACATCGTCGTGGCCAGCCAGGTCGCGGAGCAGTCCCTCGACGTGGACTTCGACCTGCTGGTCACCGATCTCTGCCCGGTCGACCTCCTGCTCCAGCGCATGGGCCGCCTGCACCGGCACCGACGGGGCGAGGGCCAGCGGGACCGCCCCGAGCGGCTCCGACGCGCACGCTGCCTGGTCACCGGCGCTGACTGGCAGGCCGAGGTGCCCGTGCCCGTGCGAGGGTCGGTCGCCGTGTACGGGGCGTACGCACTGCTGCGATCGGCGGCGGTGCTCCTGCCGCACTTCGAGCAGGGTGCAGGACGTCCCGTACGGCTGCCCGACGACATCTGCCCGCTCGTCCAGGGCGCGTACGCGGACGACGCCGGGGTGCCCACCGGCTGGGCGGACGCGATGGCCGACGCCCTTTGGCATCGCGAGCGGCACCTTGCCGATCAGGCCGAGCGTGCGGCCGTGTTCCGGCTGGGGAAGGTGGGTGCGCCGGGCCGACCGCTGTTCGGATGGGTCGCCGCCGGGGTGGGTGACACCGACGACAGCCCGGCCGGGCGCGCCCAGGTCCGTGACACCAGGGACGGCCTGGAGGTCCTGGTGGTGCAGCGGCGGGCCGACGGGTCGCTGACCACCGTTCCCTGGCTCGGACCGGACCGGAACGGTAAACCCCTCGGGAGCCTGGAACTCCCGCTGGACCAGGTGCCGACCCGGCAGGCGGCGCGTGCGGCGGCGAGTTGCGGGCTGAGGCTGCCGACGCAGTTCTCGTACGCCGACGTCATGGAGCGGGCCATCGCCGAACTGGAGGAACTGTACGTACCCGCTTGGCAGGTGAAGGACAGCCACTGGCTCTCCGGCCAGCTGATTCTCGCGCTCGACGAGGATTGTCAGACCCACCTGGCAGGCTTTTCTCTGAGCTACAGCGAGAGCGACGGCCTTGAGGTGACCCGTGACTGACACAGCTGAAAACGCGGCCCGCGCGCTGTCGTTCGACCTCACATCGGAGCCGTGGATTCCGGTTCTGCGCCTGGGCGGCGAACACGTCGAGATGTCGCTGCGGGAGGTGTTCAGCGAGGCCCACGAGTTGCGCCGGATCGTCGGGGACCTGCCCACCCAGGAGTTCGCCCTGTTACGGCTCCTGCTCGCCGTCGCGCACGACGCGTTCGACGGACCCCGGGATACCGACCACTGGGCGGAGTTGTGGGCCGATGACGACTGCTTCGCGACGGTCGGGGACTACCTCGATGAGCATCGCGAACGCTTCGACCTCTTCCACGCCCGTACGCCGTTCTTCCAGGTGGCCGGGCTGCACACGGCGAAGGGCGAGGTCTCGCCCCTGAACCGCATCGTGGCCGACGTGCCCAACGGGGCGCCGTTCTTCAGCTCCCGGATGCCGGGCGTCGACCGGCTGACGTACGCCGAGGCCGCCCGTTGGATCGCGCACGCGCACGCTTACGACACGTCCGGCATCAAGAGCGGTGTCGTGGGCGACGACCGGGCCAAGAAGGGCAAGGTCTACCCGCTCGGGGTCGGCTGGGCAGGCAACCTGGGAGGTGTCTTCGCCGAAGGGGAAACGCTGCGGGAGACGCTTCTGCTCAACATGGTGGCGCCCGCGGTCACGGTCGGCCTCAGCGACTGGGACGCCGGGGAAGACCTCCCCGCCTGGCGGCGCCCCGCTTGCGGCCCGGGCGCCGAGCCCGTACGCCGTCCCACCGGCGTCCGCGACCTCTACACCTGGCAGACCCGGCGCATCCTGCTGCATGCGGACGGCGACGGGGTCCACGGTGTGGTTCTGGGATACGGAGACCCGCTCACCGCCCGCAACAAGCACGGCTGCGAGCCGATGACCGCCTGGCGGCGCAGCAGGACGCAGGAGAAGAAGCACGGCGAGGCGACCGCCTACATGCCACGCGAGCACGACCCGACTCGCTCGGCATGGCGGGGGCTCGGATCCTTGATCGCCAACAGGGGCGCCCCCGCGCAGGGCGCGGAAGCCGCCGACTACCTCCCGCCCAGACTCTTCGAGTGGATCGCGCAACTGGTGACGGACGGCGAGCTGGACGAGGGCTACCTGGTCAGGGCGCGGATCGTCGGCGCCCAGTACGGGACGCAGCAGTCAGTGATCGACGAGGTCGTCGACGACCACGTGCCCCTGGCGGTCGTCCTGCTCCACGAGCGCAAGAGCGAGTACGCGGAGCAGGCGATCAGCGCTGTAACCGACGCCGAGAACGCCGTCATGGCACTCGGGGACCTCGCGACGAACCTCGCCCGCGCCGCCGGTACCGAAAGCGACGGCCCCCGGGCCACAGCCCGTGACACGGGATTCCACGTGCTGGGCACCCACTTCCGGACCTGGTTGGCAGACCTGGACGGCTGCACGGACCCGTACGCGGCACGGGCCGACTGGCAGAGACAGGTGCACGAGATCGTGTCCCGGCTGGGTGACGGCCTCATCGACCGAGCCAGCGATGCCGCCTGGCAGGGCGTGCTCATCACGGTCAAGTCGCGCACGGAATGGCTGAACGCCGGTCTCGCCCGCAAGTGGTTCCGCCACCGGCTCGGCACCTGCACGGGTCGCGCCCAGCATTCCGACCGACCGACGACAGACACCGGCGGCGAACCGGAGGCCGTCGCGCCCGCCGCCGCGCTTGCCACCGAGGGGCACCTATGACGACGATCACCACCCCCGCTCAGCTCACGCCCCGCAAGCGGGTCGAACAGCTTGCCGGTGAACGCATCGCCACGTACCAACGGGGATACCTGAAGGACGTTCCGAGCGCCGTCGCGGCCCTTGCCAGGCTGCGCAGAGGCGCCGGCCAGACGCCGGAGCACGTGCCCGACCTGTGGAATCTCATCGACACCTCGTCCCTGCATGTTCCCGGTGAGGGCGCGCGAGAACTGAGCGAACCCGAACTCGAACGTGCGGAGAACGCCCTCCATATCGCCCTCACGCTGTGGGCGCTGCACCAGCAGTCCCGCAGGGAAGCGGGAATGCACGAACACGGGAGCCGCGGAAAGCCTCGCGGGGTCGGTGCCGCGGTACGCCGCATGATGAAGCCGGGCGAAATCGACGACCCGCTGCGCAAGCGGCTGGTCCGGGCCGGAACGGCGCCCGACGTGAACATCCTTGCCCAACGGCTGAGAGACATCGTTCTGCTCCTGCGCCGCGAACGGTTCTCCCTCGACTATGAGCTGCTCGCCGGGCAGCTCTACACCTGGCAGTGGCCCAACGGCCCCGACCAGGTGCGCAGGGAATGGGGGCGGTCCTTTCACGCCTGGCAGGGGGAAAAGGCGGACGACGGCCAGAATCCCGGCGGCGATGCGCAGGCGGAAGACTGACGCGTCCACGAGCCCCGTACTCCTTCGAATGACCGGCATCCCGCCGGCCGGCCCGACAGCCTTCACCCATCAGCTCGTACGACAAGGACGTCTCGTGAACCTCTTCTACCTCGATGTGCACGCCCTCCAGACCGTTCCACCGAGCAATCTGAACCGTGACGACACCGGCTCCCCGAAGTCCTCGGTGTACGGCGGCGTGCCCCGCGCCCGCGTGTCCAGCCAAGCGTGGAAGAAGGCCACCCGCGACTACTTCAAGGCGAAGAAGCTTCTCGACCCGAGCGAACTGGGCGTCCGGACCAAAAAGGTGGTCGAGATCCTGGCCGACCGCATTCACGAGCAGGACGGGACCATCCCCGAGCCCGAGGCCCTGGAGCTGGCGGCCGCGGTCATCACAGCCACGGGGCTCAAGATCGAAGTGCCCAAGCGCAAAGGCTCAGGGAAGAAGTCGACGGCAGAGGACGCCGGTGACGAGGAGACGCGGGAAGCGGCGGCACAGGCCAAGTACCTGGTCTTCCTCAGTGCCCGTCAGCTCGACGGGCTGGCCCGGTTCGCCGTCGAAGGCGCTGCCGACATCGCGGAGTTCCTGAAGGACAAGGACAACAAGGCCCGGGTGAAGCAGATCGCGGACACCCGGCACTCGGTCGACATCGCGCTGTTCGGACGCATGGTCGCGGATTCCACCGACTTCAACGTGGACGCGGCGGTGCAGGTCGCCCACGCCATCAGCGTCCACCGCGTGGACAACGAGTCCGACTACTACACAGCGGTGGACGACCACAACAAGGACACCGAGCCGGGCGCCGGAATGATCGGCACCGTCGACTTCAACTCCGCGACGCTCTATCGCTACGCGGCCCTCGGCATCCACCAGCTGGCGGCCAATCTGGGGGAGGGGCTGCAGGAGGACGAATCCAGGGTCACCCCGGTACGCCGGGCCGCCGAGGCGTTCGTGCAGGGCTTCGTCGAATCCCTGCCCACCGGAAAGATCAACACGTTCGGTCATCACACGCTGCCCGACGCCGTCGTCGTCAAGCTCCGCACCACCCGTCCCATCAGCTTCGTCGCGGCGTTCGAGGAGCCGGTACGAGGAGACCTCGGCGGCCACATGTCCGAGGCGTGCGCACGCCTTGCGGAGTACATCCCGGACGTCGAGCGGGCGTACGGCGACGAAGGGTCGACCCTCACGTGGGTGCTCCGCGTCGGCCCGAACACCCGGAAGCTCGCGGACATCGGCACGGAGTCCTCCAACCTCGGCGAACTCGTCGCCTCGGTGGGGCAGGCCGTCGCCGAGCGCCTGGAGAAGCCGGAATGAGCGTGTTGACCATGAGACTGGCGGGCCCTTTGCAGTCCTGGGGTTCGTCCGCCCGCTTCGCTCGCCGCACCACGGAATCGGCGCCCACGAAGAGCGGAGTGATCGGTCTGCTCGCGGCGGCGGCAGGCATTGAGCGGGGCGACGACGCGGCGCTGGCCGCCCTCAGCAACCTGAGATTCGGTGTTCGGATCGACCAACCGGGAAGCCGTGTAAGGGACTTCCAGACGGCACATCACGGCGTCACCGGCACCTCCATGCCGCTGTCCGAACGCTTCTATCTGGCCGATGCGGTGTTCGTGGCGGCAGTGGCAGGCGAGACCGG
Source organism: Streptomyces sp. SAS_281 (assembly GCF_052542855.1). Classification (NCBI taxonomy): domain Bacteria; kingdom Bacillati; phylum Actinomycetota; class Actinomycetes; order Kitasatosporales; family Streptomycetaceae; genus Streptomyces; species Streptomyces sp. SAS_281. The sequence goes on along the minus strand of NZ_JBMNDO010000043.1, from coordinate 38,570 downwards.
TCTGCTCACCCATCTGCACGCGTCCTTGCGGGCTCCGGTGTATCCGTCGTTCCTCGGCCGCCGCTCCTGCCCGCCCGCGCAGCCGGTGGAGTTGGGTGTACGCGACGGGGACTCGCTTCACCAGGCGCTGGCGGACGAGCCGTGGCAGGCGGCCGCCTGGTACCGCCGTCAGTACCGGAGCAGGGCCACGGTGCCGCTGACCGTTCTCCGAGAGGCCGACGAGCAGGAGACAGACGCCGACTACCAGCGCGATCAACCACTCAGCTTCGCCGCCGAGCAACGACGGCACGCTCTGCGCACGGTGGTCAGCAGGACGGTGACCGTCGCCAACCCGGACGCCGTGCCCCGACAGGTCGTACGGCCCCGGCACGAGCCGTTCGACGCCCTGGAGGAGAGCGCCTGATGTTCCTGACCCGCTTCCGCATGAACACCGCGCGCACGGGCGCACGCCGTCTGCTGTCCTCCCCGCAGGTGATGCACGCTGCCGTCATGGCGTCGTTCCCGGGACTCCTGCCCACGGAGGCGGCTGACGCTGCCGACGGCCCTCGGGTGCTGTGGCGCCTCGACCAGAATGCGCGGGCCGAGGTACTGCTGTATGTCGTCAGCCCCGACCAGCCCGATCTGACCCATCTGGTGGAGCAGGCGGGTTGGCCCGCGGTTGCCGATGCCCAGTCCCCGGGCTGGCAGACGCGGCCGTACGCTCCCTTCCTCGACCGACTGGCCCAGGGGCAGCGGTGGGCGTTCCGGTTGACCGCGAATCCGGTCCACGACATACGGCGGAAGCTGGACGAGCCCCGTAAGCGCACCGCGCACCTCACCCCCGTGCACCAGATGGGGTGGCTTCTCGACCGCCAGGAGCGCTGCGGTTTCCATGTCGTCGAAAAGCCGCAGAGCGAACGGCTGCTGCCGGCCGGGACCACGTACCGTGGTCACGGTCACCACGGCGACCGGTACCGGTTGACGGTAGGCGACCGTCGCGGCCTCGCCTTCGACAAGGGACGAGGCGAGGGGAAGCGGGCCGGACGCGTCAGCATCGTGACGGTGACGTTCGACGGTCACCTGGAAGTGACGGACCCGGTCGCCTTCCGGCGGACACTCACACGCGGGCTCGGCAAGGCGAAGGCGTACGGCTGCGGCCTGCTGACGCTGGCACCGCTCACCGGAACGGAATGATCCGATGGCCACCGTCTCCCAGCGCGCCGCTCTCACCCCTCGCCACCTCACCCGTACCGGCGAACGGTTGTCCTTCATCTACCTGGAGCGCTGCGTGGTGCACCGGGACGCCAACGCGATCACCGCTGAGGACGCGGAGGGCACGACACACATCCCTTCCGCGACGATCGGCACCCTGCTCCTGGGGCCGGGCACCCGGATCACCCACCAGGCGATGAGCGTCCTGGGCGAGACCGGTGCTGCCGTCGCTTGGGTCGGTGAGCAGGGCGTGCGGTATTACGCGGGCGGGCGTGCGCTGACCCGCTCGTCCGCCCTTGCCGAGGCACAGGCGGTCCAGTGGGCCAATCCCCGCAGCCGTCTGTCCGTGGCCCGTGCGATGTACCGGCTGCGTTTCCCGGACGAGAACCCCGACGGACTCACCCGCAAGGGGCTCCTCGGCCGGGAGGGCCGCCGGGTCAAGGACTGCTACCGGGCCGAAGCGGCCCGTACGGGCATCCGCTGGAGGGGCCGTCAGTACGTCCCCGGCGACTTCACCGCCGGTGACGCAGTCAACCAGGCGATCACCGCTGCGGCCCAGTGCATGTACGGAGTGGCCCACGCCGTCGTGTCGTCCCTCGGGTGCAGCCCCGCCCTGGGCTTCGTCCACTCCGGCCACGAGCTCTCCTTCGTCCTCGACATGGCCGACCTGTACAAGACGGAACTCGGCATCCCGCTCGCCTTCGACGTGGCTGCGGAGAGCGAGGAGGACGTGGCATCCCGGACCCGGCGGGCCCTCCGCGACCGCATCAACGAGACCTCGCTGCTGGATCGGTGCGTGGACGACATCAAGAACCTGCTGGGCGCGGCCGCCCCCAGCGTCGAACGGGACGTGGTCACGCTGCAGAGCGACGGCGGCGAGGAGGTCGCCGCCGGTCGGAACTACGGAGGGACGGAGCCCCGCGAGGTGGAGGAGATGCTCTGGTGACGGTGATCGTCCTCACCAACTGCCCGGTCGGTCTCCGTGGCTTCCTCACCCGCTGGCTCCTGGAGATCTCGGCGGGCGTCTTCATCGGCAACCCGTCGGCAAGGATCCGCGACGCGCTCTGGGCGGAGGTCCAGGAATACGCGAACCAGGGCCGCGCCCTGCTGGCTCACACCACCGACAACGAACAGGGCTTCACCTTCCGCACCCACGACCACAAGTGGCACCCGACCGACCACGAGGGCCTTACCCTGATCCACCGCCCGAACGAGGCAGCGCCCAAGCCCCCGGTGCCCGCCGAGGGTCCGAAGCAAGGATGGAGCAAGGCGGCGAAGCGGCGCCGGTTCGGCCGGAGGTGAGCGGTTGAGCCGCGGCGACTGCTCTGGCTGCCATGCCGTTTCAGTGAAAGTGGTGCGGAACGGCTCCGCGACGCGGTAAACCGGTAGGTTGCGGAGCTGCTCCCGGCGCGGGCGGGGATGGCCCCGTGGTGCACCTGCTCGCGGCTCTGATGGAGAACTGCTCCCCGCGCGTGCCGGGATGGCCCAGACTCGCGCTTCAGATGAAGGCCGCGAAGGCGCTGCTCCCCGCACATGGGGAGCAGGCCCTCGGTGGGCGTGGGCGCCGCCTGCCCCGTAAGGGCCCCTCACCCCACCCCCAACGACTCCCCGAACCCCACCGCCAGCGGCATCCGCAATCCCAGCGGTGGCGGCGCCGCCAGCGCGTCCGTCACCGGGCGGGCGTACGCGTGGCCGAACAGGGTGCCGCGTACGAAGTCGGCGGCCAGGGCGGCGACCTCCGAGCGGTGCTGGCGCAGTCCGTGGCCGTCCGAGTGGACCTCGAAGCGGCAGGTGTCGCGGTTGGCCTTCTTGGCGCGCTCGGCGAGGCGGAAGGAGAGCTCCGGGGCGCAGCGGGTGTCGTTGGTGCCGTGGACCAGCAGGACCGGGCGGCCGACCAGGTGTTTGACCGGTTCGGGGGCGGCGGACGGGTCGCCGGGGAGCCAGGGGGCCATGGCCAGGACCGCGCCGACCGCCGGGTGGCCGCCCGCGCGGAGGGCCGCCCGGGCGCCCATGCCGTGGCCGGCCAGGCAGAGGGGGACGTCGCCGTAGCGGCGTACGGCCTCGTCCACCGCCCACTCCGCGTCCGCCGCGAGGTGGGCGTCGTCCTCGTTCCAGCCGCGGCAGCGGTAGCGCACCACATGGGCGGTGAGGCCGTCGGCACGGCCCGCGTGGGCCAGGGCGCGGGCCAGCGGGAGCAGGCGGGCGTGGGAGAGGGAGGAGGGGCGGCGGTGCGAGTGGGGCTCGCCGTCCGGGAGCAGCAGGACCACGCCGCCGACCGTTGATGCTCCGGCCGCCGCTCCGACGGCCCGTCCCAGCCGTGCCGCCGGCCGGGGGAGTGCGCGCTGTGCCATGGCGTACACAGTGTCAGACGGGCGGGGGTACGCCACCCCCGTTCGCGGGGTCTGTTACGCAGCGGGGCGCGCGGAGGCTCGACCGTACCGTTATGCAACGACAAGCCCGCTCTACGCGCGTAGGCGCTACAGTGCCTGGATGATGAGCCCGACCCTCCATGTGCCCGGCCCGGACCAGATCCGGCGTGCCCCCAAGGTCCTTCTGCACGACCACCTCGACGGCGGTCTGCGCCCCGGAACGATCGTCGAACTCGCGGCGGCGATCGGCTACGACGCGCTTCCCGAGACCGAGCCCGACAAGCTCGGCATCTGGTTCCGGGAGGCCGCGGATTCCGGTTCGCTGGAGCGGTATCTGGAGACGTTCGCCCACACCTGTGCGGTCATGCAGACCCGTGACGCGCTGGTCCGGGTCGCCGCCGAGTGCGCCGAGGACCTGGCGGCCGACGGTGTCGTCTACGCCGAGGTGCGGTACGCCCCGGAGCAGCACCTGGAGGCCGGGCTGACCCTCGAAGAGGTGGTCGAGGCCGTCAACGAAGGTTTCCGCGAGGGCGAGCGGCGGGCCCGGCAGGACGGCAACCGCATCCGCGTCGGCGCCCTGCTCACCGCCATGCGGCACGCCGCGCGCTCCCTGGAGATCGCGGAGCTGGCCAACCGCTACCGGGACCAGGGCGTCGTCGGCTTCGACATCGCGGGCGCCGAGGCCGGGTTCCCGCCCACCCGGCACCTGGACGCGTTCGAGTACCTCAAGCGCGAGAACAACCACTTCACGATCCACGCGGGCGAGGCGTTCGGACTGCCGTCGATCTGGCAGGCCATCCAGTGGTGCGGCGCCGACCGGCTCGGGCACGGGGTCCGCATCATCGATGACATCGAGGTCGCCGACGACGGCTCCGTGAAGCTGGGCCGGCTCGCCTCCTACGTGCGGGACAAGCGCATCCCGCTGGAGATGTGCCCGACGTCGAACCTCCAGACCGGGGCCGCGTCCTCGTACGCCGAGCACCCCGTCGGACTGCTCCGCAAGCTGCATTTCAGGGCCACCATCAATACTGACAACCGTCTCATGAGCGGTACGAGCATGAGTCAGGAATTCGAGAAACTGACCGAGGCTTTCGGATACACGCTCGACGACATGCAGTGGTTCACCGTCAATGGAATGAAGTCGGCGTTCATTCCTTTCGATGAACGTCTGGCGATGATCAATGACGTCATCAAGCCCGGATACGCCGAGCTCAAGTCCGAATGGCTTTTCGAGCAGACAGCTGCGACCAGCGTGTCTTCCTCGCCGGCCGGCTGACGGAGGCGTACGGGGAGCGGCCGGGGAAAGGTTTTCCCGGCCGTTTTCCGTGGTGGCGGATGTTTGCGGATCGGGGCTGCGGATGACTACGTTGCATAGCCGCTCACATCCCCTTCCCCAAGGATGAATGTCATATGAAGCAGTCTGCCGCCAGGACGCTCGGTGTCGCCGCTCTCGGTGCCGCTTTCGCCGCTGCCGCCGCCGGAACCGCGTCCGCCTCCGCGCTGCCGCTGGAGACCGCGACCAGCATCCTGCCCGTCGCCGGCGCCGTGGCCGACGCCACGTCGACGCTGCCGGTCCAGGACACCGCCGACCAGCTCCTCGGCACCAGCCAGACCAAGGTCCTCGGCGACGCCACCACCCCCGTCAAGGGCCTCCTCGGCGGCATGCCGGCCGGCGGTCTGACCACCAGCGGCCTGTCCGCCAACGGTCTGCCGCTCGGCCGCTGAGCCGAAGCCGGAACACGCCTGTGGGCGGACACCCCGAGCGGGTGCCCGCCCGCAGGCATGTGTACGGGGACGGCTACCAGGCCGCCGAGGACGACGGCCCCTCCTGCGGCAGCAGCAGCCACAGCGCCAGGTAGAGCAGGAACTGCGGGCCCGGCAGCAGGCATGAGACCAGGAAGATGATGCGCATGGTCCTCGCCGACGTGCCGAAACGCCGCGCCAGCGCTGCGCACACTCCGCCGATCATGCGTCCGTCACGGGGGCGGGCAAGTGCGGCCATGGTGGGCTCCTTCGCGAACCGTTGCGGGGAGCAGTCCGTTGTGCTCCCGATACCTCCATCGTCGCGCGACGAACCGGACGAAGCGTCGCTCTACGGGGCCATCCCGACCCCGGAAATCGTCGGGGTCGAACCCTGAGGAGCCTCGTGCCCGCTCCGCGACACCACCCGCGGCTCCGGTCCGCCGCGCCGGCGCAGGCGCGCCCGGCACGCGGGGACCACCAGGGCGTGGGCGAGGGCGACGCCCGCCGTGTTCAGGAACAGCGAGTCCACGTCCACCACCTGACCGGGCACCCCGGTCTGCCCCAGCTCGATGGCCAGCGAGATCAGCGAACCGGCCGCGACCGTACGGGCCAGCGAGAGCCACGGGGACACGTACAGCCGGCCCCCGGCCATCGGGAGCAGCACGCCCAGCGGCGCCAGCAGCAGAAGCCCGCCGCCGATCCGGCGGAAGGCGGCGGCGGGGCCGAGCGACAGATCGGCCCTGATGCCGGCGAACGGCGAGAGGTTCGGGGCGTTCATCCACGGCACGTCCAGCGGACGCAGGGTGAGCCACCCGACGAGCAGCAGATGCGCGAGGAGCAGCGACACCCCGACCGCGCGGAAGCGGATGACGGTCTGGCCGTCCGTACCTTGACGCACGAAGCCCTAGACGCGGGCGGCGGCAGGATCGGTTCCGCAGGACCGGGGGAGACCTGCCTCACGACGGGCCCCCGAGGCCCCTACGGCACCCCCACCGTGCTCGGCACCGCCTTCGGGCTGGCCTTCGTCTCCGCCGTGCAGAGGTAGCCGCGGGCCGGGTAGCCGCCCGGGCCGCCCAGCGTCACCGTGTCGCCCGGGGCCAGGGACTCGCTGTCCGCGAAGGTGCAGACGACCTGGGCCAGGGCCTCGGCCGACAGGTCCTCCGGCTGCTCGTTGAGCCGCAGCGCGTCCTTCGCGTCGCCCGGGCGGGGGCCGGAGACGCGGAGCGTGCCGGGCACGTCGGTGGAGAAACCCGCCTGCCGCTCGTCCGCCGGGGGCTGCCTGCGCAACTCGTCCAGCAGCTCCGTGGCGACCGCCAGCCGGTCCGACCCGGCCCCTTGCACCTGCACCGCCCGGTCCACCGTCACCAGCTGCGAGGCGCAGACCAGGTACACCTGCACGGGGATGCCCCGCCGGGCCTGGGCCGCGGCGTCCTCGGCGGGCATCGCGCACGGCACCCGGGACGGGGCGGCGCCCGCGTCCACCGGCACCGACGTCGTACGGATGCCGCAGCCCGCCGCCAGCACGGCACAGAGTGCGGCACCTGCCAGGGCGGCGGCGGTTCGGTGTCCCCGGCGTTCGCTGCGCCTCACGTCGCGTCGTCCTCCTGGTGGTCCGGTATCGGTGCGTCGTGATCCCCGGCGGTACGGCTCTCCGCTCCGGGGTCGCGCGGCAGGCGCAGCACGAAGACCGCGCCGTCGCCGTCGGGGGAGTTGCGGGCGGTGATGTCGCCGTTGTGGATGTGCGCGTTCTCCATGGCGATGGAGAGCCCGAGTCCGCTGCCGTCCGAACGCGGCCGGGAAGCGCTGGCCTTGTAGAACCGGTCGAAGACGTGCGGCAGGACGTCCTCGGGGATGCCGGGGCCGTGGTCCCGGACCTCGATCACCAGCTCCTCGCCCTCGATCCGCACCGCGACACGTACCGGCGAACCGCCGTGCTTGAGCGCGTTGCCGATCAGGTTCGCCAGGATCACGTCGAGCCGGCGCGGGTCGAGGCGCACCATCGTGCCGCGCTCGGCGTCCAGTTCGACCGCGTCCAGCCAGGCGCGGGCGTCGATGCAGGCGGTCACCTGGTCGGCGACGTCCACGTCGTCCAGGACCAGGCGGGCGGTGCCCGCGTCGAAGCGGGTCACCTCCATCAGGTTCTCCACGAGGTTGTTCAGCCGGCGGGTCTCGCTGACCACCAGGTTCACCGCGGGGGCGATCATCGGGTCGAGGCTGTCGACCTCGTCCTCCAGCACCTCCGTGACCGCGGTGAGCGCCGTCAGCGGCGTACGCAGCTCGTGCGACATGTCGGCGACGAAGCGGCGGCTGGCCTCCTCGCGGGCGCTCATGTCCGCGACCTTCTTCTCCAGCGAGCCGGCGGTCCGGTTGAACGTGCGCGACAGATCGGCCAGTTCATCGGTGCCGGACACCACGAGCCGGGTGTCGAGCTTGCCCTCGCCGAGCTTGCGGGCCGCGTCCCCGAGCCGCTGCACCGGCCGCAGTACGGTCGTCGCCGCCGCCTGCGCGAGCAGCGCCGAGCCGACCAGGGCGAGCGCCGTGGCGATCCCCAGCGACCAGGCGAGCGAGCTGAGGTCCTGCCGCTCCTGGTCGAGCGACTTCAGCATGTAGCCGGTCGGCCCGCCGCCGATGATCTTCGTACCGGCGACGAGATACGGCGTGCCGCGTATCGAGGTGCGCTGCCAGAACAGGTGGTACTCGTACCTGTTGCCCGCCTTGACCGGCTGTTTGCGGTCCACCTGCTCCTGCAACGACAGCGGTACGTTGTCGCGGGTGAAGGTGTCCAGGTCGCTGTTGCCGACGATGGGCTTGCCCGGGTCGCGCTCGTCGATCAGGAGCACGCTGTAGCCGGGGCTGCTGCTCGCCATCTGCACGGCGGCCGTCTGCAGGTCCTCCTTGGTGGGGCGCAGCGGCAGCGAGGCCGCCCGGGACTGCATCTCCTGGCGGAAGTCCCCGAGCGCCGCGTCCTGCGTACGCGTCAGCACCGCCTCGCGGTTGAGCCAGTACGCGATGCCGGAAGCCGATACGGCGGCGGTCAGCGCGACGAGGCCGAAGACGATGACGAGCCGCAGTCGCAGGCTGGTCCAGCGGAGCCCGGCGCGCAGGCCCCGCCGCACAGCCGTGCTCACTGTGGCGAGTCCAGCCGGTAACCCACGCCCCGCACCGTACGGATCAGGGTCGGCGACGACGGTACGTCCTCCACCTTGGCGCGCAGCCGCTGCACACAGGCGTCCACCAGGCGGGAGTCGCCCAGGTAGTCGTGCTCCCAGACCAGGCGCAGGAGCTGCTGGCGGGACAGGGCCTGGCCGGGCCGGCGGCTCAGTTCGAGCAGGAGGCGAAGCTCGGTCGGCGTGAGCTGGAGGTCCTCGCCGTTCTTGGTGACGGTCATGGCGGAGCGGTCGATCACCACGTTCCCGAACGTCGCGGAGTCGGTCGACTCCCGTTCGCCGCGGCGCAGCACCGCACGGATGCGGGCGTCGAGCACCCGGCCCTGCACAGGCTTGACCACGTAGTCGTCGGCGCCGGACTCCAGCCCCACCACGACGTCGATGTCGTCGCTGCGGGCGGTCAGCAGGATGATCGGCAGCTGATCGGTGCGGCGGATGCGCCGGCACACCTCGAAGCCGTCGATCCCGGGCAGCATCACATCCAGCACGACCAGGTCGGGGCGCTGCTCGCGCAGCAGGTTGAGGCCGTCCTCTCCCGTCGCCGCGGTGGCCACACGGTGGCCCTGGCGTGACAGCGAGAGTTCGAGGGCCGTGCGGATGGCGTCGTCGTCCTCGATCAGCAACAGGAAAGGCACTTGGTCATTCTGACCCATGGGGCGCCCCAGTTCGACAGTTGGTCCCCCCTGATGCGTGCCCCATACGTCCCTCATGCATCCGGAAGCACGGATTCGTGCCGCCGCCGGGCCCTGTGACAGCCCTGTGACAGTCGGCGGACAGCGCCATGAAACTGCCCCGGCAAGCTCGTTGACACAAGGAACGGACGGACTCCACCGATGGGGGGCGCGAGATGAACGCAACTCACAGCATCAACGCAAGCGCAGTCGTCACGCGTCTCCACGATGTCGGGCGGAACACCGAGAAGTCCGGCGCCGCAGTGAACGGACGGGGGTGCGTTCGAGGCGCCGGGCGTCAGCACACGTCATTCATGACGGTGGTTGACGCGGGTAACGGGGGAAGCGCGTACGGGGAGGGCTCGGGGGAGCGGAAGGCACCGGAGCGGTCCGGGGACGCCGAAGCGGCGTTCACGGCCTACGTCCGGGAGCGCCGCGCCTCCCTGTACGCCACCGCCTACCACCTGACCGGTGACCGGTTCGAGGCCGAGGACCTGCTCCAGAGCGCCCTCTTCTCGACGTACCGGGCCTGGGACCGCATCAGCGACAAGGCCGCTGTCGGCGGTTATCTGCGCCGCACGATGACCAATCTGCACATCAGCGCCTGGCGCAGGCGCAAGCTGAACGAATACCCGACCGAGGAGCTGCCGGAGACGGCGGGCGACACGGACGCGATGCGCGGTACGGAGCTGCGCGCCGTGCTCTGGCAGGCGCTGGCGCGCCTCCCCGAGCTGCAGCGCACGATGCTCGTCCTGCGGTACTACGAGGGCCGTACGGACCCCGAGATCGCGTCCATCCTCGACATCAGTGTCGGCACGGTGAAGTCGAGCATCTGGCGGTCGCTCCGCCGGCTGCGCGAGGACGAGGACCTGAGCTTCGGCCGTGACGAGGAGGAGTCCTTCGGCGAGCTGGTGGCCTGAAGGCGGGGGGAACGGGGGAGCTGCCGCGTTGGGGGGCGCGGTGGCGTTGTTACGGGGGAGACAGCGGGGGGCCCGAGGGATACGGGGGTATCTCGGGGGACAACGGGGATACGGGGAAGCTGCGGGGTCGGACGGGCCGGGGGGTCCTGTCCGGCCCCGCGGCGCGTTGCACGTCAAGCCGCTCCGGCGGTTGAGGAGCGGGGCCGCGGGGGCGGGGCCCCCGGGACCGGCTTACCGGGTCGCCGGCAGACGGCACCGCCCCGCAGCGGCCGCCGCCAGGCGGCCCAGCGCTTCCTGCTTCGCGCACGCGTGCGCGCCCAGCGCGACGTGGCGGGCCACGATGCGGCGCTCCGTACGCATCAGACGCCACCCGCGCCGGAGCAGGAACGGCACCGACTTCCGGCCCTCGCGCAGGTCCCGCAGGAGGCGGCGGCGGAACGTCGTGGAGGGGCGGCCGCGCAGGCAGAGGGCGTCGGCCAGCAGGCCCAGGGACTGGCAGCGGTGGATGATGTCGGCCGCGAAGATGCCCTCGGCCACGAAGAGCGGGGTGCGCCCGATGTGCAGGACCTCGTGACCGGTGCGGGAGCTGGTGGAGATGTCGTACACCGGGACGTCGGTGCGGCCGGTCCGGCAGAGCTCCGTGATCGCGGTGACCGCGGCGTCGGCGTCCCAGGAGTCCGGGGAGTCCCAGTCGATGTCCGTACTGCCCTCGACCAGCGGCAGGGTGGGGTCGTCGGCCTCCTTGTAGAAGTCGTCGAGCCGCAGGACCGGAAGGCCGGTGCGGGCGGCGAGGGACGACTTGCCGGAGCCGGAGGGGCCCGTCAACAGGACGACGCGGGTCGAAAGCGCTTGGGAACTCACAGGACACGAGTGTGAGGCATTGACCCGAACAAGGGACCCCCCGGAGGTCCTGTTGGTATCGCGCATCACACCTCAACTACTCTTTGCATTCGGCCGATTACGCGGCCGATGGTCCGATCGTCCCGATCAGGTGGGAAATCCATGGCACGTCACGCACTGTCCAAGTCCCGGCGCCGCACCCTGCTGCGCGCAGGTCTGACCGTCACCGCGGTCGGCGCCGCGCTCGGCGCGGGGGGTGCGGCGGCGCAGGCCGCCCCGCTGCCCGTCGTCCAGGAGACCGGGGCCGACGTCGGCCTCGCGGAGGCCACCGAGGCGGCCGGCGGAGCGGTCACCGGGGCGCTCGGGCAGTCGCTGGAGCACAGCGTCGCGCCCGTCACCCACCTGCGGCTCGACCCGCTGGCCGGCACCGGCACGGACCCGCTGGACAACGCGGTGGGAACCCAGGTCGCCGACTTCAAGCCGCTCTCCACCGCGCTGGTCACCGACCCGCTGACGAGCGGCGGCGCCATCAAGGACCTGCCCGTCGTGGGCCCGGTCGTTGAGGGGCTGCGCGGCTGAGTCCCCGCCGGCGGCGGGACGGCCCGTTCCCCGGAGGTGTCTCCGGGGAACGGGCCGTCGCCGTGCGCGGTCAGTACGAGGAGCCGGAGGCGCCCAGCGCACCCGTCGGGTGCCAGACCGTCTTGGTCTCCAGGAACGCCGTCAGGCGGTGCGTGCCCGGGTCGGCCGTCCAGTCGCCGCCGTCCACAGCCTGTGGACGAGCAGCGCCTTGCGCTTCCCTCTCGGGGCGGTGGCGGGAGACGCGCTTCAGGTTGTCGGCCGCCGCGATCTCCAGCTCCTTCGCGAGCGCCGCGTCCGCCCCCGTGAGGTCGATGCCGTTCACGTCCTGGTGGGCGGCGAGCGGCGCGGCGATCTCCGCGGTCTTCCCCGACAGGATGTTGACCACACCGCCCGGCAGGTCCGAGGTGGCCAGCACCTCGCCCAGCGACAGGGCGGGCAGCGGGGACTTCGCGGAGGCCACCACGACCACGGTGTTGCCGGCGGCGATCACCGGGGCGATCACCGAGACCAGGCCGAGGAACGAGGACTCCTGCGGCGCCAGGACCGTGACCACACCGGTCGGTTCGGGCGTCGACAGGTTGAAGAACGGGCCCGCGACCGGGTTCGCCCCGCCCACGATCTGGGCGATCTTGTCCGTCCAGCCCGCGTACCAGACCCAGCGGTCCACCGCCGCGTCCACGACCGCCGCCGCCTTGGACTTGGACAGGCCCTCCGCCTCGGCCACCTCGCGGACGAACTGCTCGCGGCGGCCCTCCAGCATCTCCGCGACGCGGTAGAGGATCTGGCCGCGGTTGTACGCGGTCGCGCCGGACCAGCCGCCGAACGCCTTGCGGGCGGCCACGACCGCGTCGCGGGCGTCCTTGCGCGAGGACTGGGGCGCGTTCGCCAGCCACTTGCCCTTCGAGTCCGTCACCTCGTACACCCGGCCGCTCTCGGAGCGGGGGAACTTGCCCCCGACGTACAGCTTGTAGGTCTTGAAGACGCTCAGACGGTTATCGGACATCGAGGTACGCCTCCAGGCCGTGACGGCCGCCTTCGCGGCCGTAGCCCGACTCCTTGTAACCGCCGAACGGCGAGGTCGGGTCGAACTTGTTGAACGTGTTGGCCCAGACGACGCCCGCCCGGAGCTTGTTGGCCACCGCGAGGATGCGCGAGCCCTTCTCCGTCCAGATGCCGGCCGACAGGCCGTACTGGCTGTTGTTCGCCTTGGCGACGGCCTCGTCCGGCGTACGGAACGACAGCACGGACAGCACCGGGCCGAAGATCTCGTCGCGGGCGACGGTGTGCGCCTGGGTGACGTTGGTGAACAGCGTCGGGGCGAACCAGTAACCGGCCGACGGGAGTTCGCACGGGGCGCTCCAGCGCTCCGCGCCCTCCGCCTCGCCGGTCTCCGTGAGCGCGGTGATCCGGGCCAGCTGCTCGGCGGAGTTGATCGCACCGATGTCCGTGTTCTTGTCCAGCGGGTCGCCGAGGCGCAGCGTGGACAGACGGCGCTTCAGGGCGTCGAGCAGCTCGTCCTGGACCGATTCCTGGACCAGGAGACGGGAGCCCGCGCAGCAGACCTGGCCCTGGTTGAAGAAGATGCCGGTGACGATGCCCTCGACGGCCTGGTCGATCGGGGCGTCGTCGAAGACGATGTTGGCGCCCTTGCCGCCCAGCTCCAGCGTGACCTTCTTGTCCGTGCCCGCGACCTGGCGGGCGATGGCCTTGCCGACGGCGGTGGAACCGGTGAAGGCGACCTTGTTCACGTCCCCGTGCTCCACGAGCGCCTGGCCCGCGTCGCCGTACCCCGTGAGGATGTTGACGACACCCCTGGGCAGGCCCGCCTGGCGGCAGATGTCCGCGAAGAACAGCGCGGACAGCGGCGTCGTCTCGGCGGGCTTCAGGACCACCGTGTTGCCCGTGGCGAGCGCCGGGGCGATCTTCCACGCGAGCATCAGCAGCGGGAAGTTCCACGGGATGACCTGGCCTGCCACGCCCAGCGGACGGGGGTTCGGGCCGTAGCCCGCGTGGTCCAGCTTGTCGGCCCAGCCCGCGTAGTAGAAGAAGTGCGCGGCGACCAGCGGGAGGTCGGCGTCGCGGGTCTCCCTGATGGGCTTGCCGTTGTCCAGCGTCTCCAGGACGGCCAGCTCGCGGGAGCGCTCCTGGATGATCCGGGCGATCCGGAACAGGTACTTGGCGCGTTCGGAGCCGGGCAGCGCCGACCACTTCTCGAACGCGCGGCGGGCCGCCTTCACGGCCCGGTCCACGTCGTCGGCGCCGGCCCGCGCGACCTCGGACAGCACCTCCTCGGAGGACGGACTGACCGTCTTGAAGACCTTGCCGTCGGCCGCGTCGGTGAACTCACCGTCGATGAACAGGCCGTACGAGGGGGCGATGTCGACGACGGAACGGGACTCCGGCGCCGGTGCGTACTCGAATGCGGATGCCATGGGTATCAGTCCACCGTCACGTAATCGGGGCCGGAGTAACGGCCGGTGCTGAGCTTCTGGCGCTGCATCAGCAGGTCGTTCAGCAGGCTGGAGGCGCCGAAGCGGAACCAGTGGTTGTCCAGCCAGTCCTCGCCCGCCGTCTCGTTGACCAGCACGAGGAACTTGACCGCGTCCTTCGAGGTGCGGATGCCGCCGGCCGGCTTCACGCCGACCTGCACGCCGGTCTGCGCGCGGAAGTCGCGCACCGCCTCCAGCATCAGCAGGGTGTTCGCGGGGGTGGCGTTCACCGCCACCTTGCCGGTCGAGGTCTTGATGAAGTCCGCGCCGGCCAGCATCCCGAGCCAGGAGGCCCGCCGGATGTTGTCGTACGTGGACAGCTCACCGGTCTCGAAGATCACCTTGAGCCGGGCGGACCCGCACTCCGCCTTCACGGCGACGATCTCCTCGTACACCTTCAGATAGCGGCCGGCCAGGAACGCGCCCCGGTCGATCACCATGTCGATCTCGTCGGCCCCGGCCGCCACCGCGTCCCGGACGTCCGCGAGCTTCACGTCGAGCGCGGCGCGCCCGGCGGGGAAGGCCGTCGCCACGGACGCCACCTTCACGCCGGAGCCGGCCAGGGCGGCGGCCGCGGTGGCCGCCATGTCGGGGTAGACGCAGACCGCGGCGGTGCGCGGCGTGGTCCGGTCGGTGGGGTCGGGGTGGACGGCCTTGGCGGCGAGGGCCCGGACCTTGCCGGGGGTGTCCGCGCCTTCGAGCGTCGTCAGGTCGATCATCGAGATGGCGAGGTCGATGGCGTACGCCTTGGCCGTCGTCTTGATCGACCTGGTTCCGAGGGCTGCGGCGCGCGCTTCGAGGCCGACCGGGTCGACGCCGGGCAGCCCGTGCAGGAAGCGGCGCAGCGCACTGTCGGACGCCGTCGCGTCGGCGAATGCGGGGAGGGTGGTGGGCATGGTCACCACATGAGCATATCTACGCGCGTAGCGACCTGTACAGGGACCCCGGTCATCGAGGGGTGCCGCACCCGGCCGCCACCGCGGGCGAAGCCGCCACCGCGCCCCCGCGCCGCGTCAGGCACAATCGGGCTCATGACGAGCCCCACGCCTGCCGACGAGCCCACCTACGCCGACCGGACCTTCCGGTCGCCCGCCGGGCTGGCCGGCGGCGTCCTGCTCCTCGTGCTGGTCTGCGGGATCGGCGGCGACGCCGCGCTCCGGGGCGACGGGCGGGTGCCGTGGATGGCGCTGGCCGCGATGCTGACCGCCGTGCCCCTGATCGTCGCCTTCACGCTGCGCCCGGTGGTCGTCGCGAACGAGAGGCGCATCCGCATCCGCAACCCGTTCCGCACGATCACGCTGCCGTGGAGCGACGTCGCCGACGTACGGGCCGGGTATTCGAGCGAGCTCTTCACGCAGGACGGTACGAAGTTCCAGCTCTGGGCCGTCCCCGTGTCGCTGCGGCAGCGCAAGAAGGCCGCCCGCCAGCAGTCCCGGCAGGCGGTGGACGACCCGTACCGGCGTACGTCCACGATCGCCGACGTCCGTGACATCCGGGCCCGCACCGCGGCCGCCGACCAGAGCGTCGCGGACCTGCGCGAGCTGTCCGAGCGCGCCGGCGACAAGCCCGCGCCCGACGCGCCCGCCGCCTCGGTGCGCTGGGCGTACGAGGTCATCGCCCCGGCCGTGGTCGGCGCGGTGCTGCTCGTGATCCTCGGCGCGACCGGCTGACCTCGCGGCCGCTCACAGCCAGCCCTGGCGCTGCGCCTGCAACGCCAGCTGGAAGCGGTTCGCGGCGCCCAGCCTGGCCATCAGGACCTGCAACCGGCGGAACAGCGTGCGGCGGCTGACGCCCAGCTCACGCGCGATGACCTCGTCACTCGTCCCGCCCGCCAGCAGCCACAGCAACCGCCGGTCCGCCGGCGGCAGCCCGCCCGGGCGCGTGGCCCGGCCGCTGAACGGCAGCGCGCTCTGCCAGTACTGCTCGAACAGCGCGATGAGCGCCGACAGCAGACCGCACGGCTGCACGACCAGCATGGTGTTGTGCACGTCGGCCTCCCGGATCGACAGGGACACCAGCGCCGACGCGTCATCGATGATCACCAGCTTCACCGGCACCGCCGGCGCCACCCGGGCCTGCTCCCCGGCCCGGACGCACGGCTCGATGACGTCCTTCAGATGCCCGGGGTGCTCCAGGGACTCCCGCGAGTACACGACGCGCTGCGTCACCCCGCGCGCGAGCGTGGCCAGGGCGTCCTCGGTCGCCCCGGGCAGCGGCACGTACGGCGGCGACTCCAGCTGCCGGATCTGCTCCCGCGCGCTCGCCCACGCCCGGCGGATCCTCGGCCCGACCGCGTCGCCGGTCACGGACTCGACGAGGTGGTCGTTGTACGCGGCGAGCCGCTGCCGCCGGAACGACTCGAACGCGCCCCCGACCGCGATCCGGGACTCCTCGACCTCGCTCGCCCGCTGCCTGACCAGGATCTCCAGACCGGCGGCGGGCGGGACCGGGGCGACCACGTCCGCGCTGGTCCCCACGCCGCTGACCAGCCCCGCGTCCGCCAGCTCCCCGTAGGCCGCCGACAGTGCGGGGGCGTCCAGACCGGCCGCCCGGCCGATCGCGGACAGGGGCGCGGGCGCCAGTTCGAGCAGCGCCCGGTAGACCCGGGCCGCCGGCTCGCCGATCCCCAGGAGCCGGAGGGCCTCGGCCAGCTTCGCGTTCGTCATGCCCCGCATTCTCCGCCGGGGAGGAGGCCGGGGGATGGCCGATCAGTGCCACTGGCACGGCCGCGCACCCGCGCCGCCCCGCCGGCGATAACGTCCGGGAGACGCCGGTGGCCACCGGCGGCCCACCCCGTCGAGACAGGGAGCATGACGTGGCGAAAGGCCGGAAGAACGGGCTCTACCCGGAGATCTCCGAAGAACTCTCCGCGCTGATGCGGACCGGATGGGCCGACACCGAACGGCACGACCTCGTCCCCGACGAGCAGGCACCCCATGCCGCCGCCCGGCGCGCCAGGCTCTCCGCGCGCTTCCCCGGCGAACGCCTCGTCATCCCCTCCGGGAACCTCAAGACCCGGTCGAACGACGACGACTACCCCTTCCGCCCCTACTCCGGCTACGTCCACATGACCGGCGACCAGGCCCGTGACGGCGCCCTGGTCCTGGAGCCCCGGGCGGACGGCGGCCACGACGCCTACTGCTTCCAGCTGCCGCGCGACAGCCGGGACGACGACGGGTTCTGGACCGGGGCCACGGCCGAGCTGTGGACCGGGCGCCGCCGCACCCTCGCCGAGTCCGCGCGGGTCCTCGGCCTGCCCTGCCGCGACGTCCGCTCGGCGGCGGAGACGCTGGCCGCCGGTGCGGCTGCCCCCGGCGCCGGGAGCCAGGTGCCGACCCGGATCGTCCGGGGTGTCGATCCGGCCCTGGAGCGGGCGGTCGTCACCGACGAGGAGCGGGACGCCGAGCTGGCGGAGGCGCTGAGCGACCTCCGCCTCGTCAAGGACGCGTGGGAGCTCGGCGAGCTGCGCAAGGCCGTCGACTCCACCGTGCGCGGCTTCACCGACGCGATCGGCGACCTCTCGGGGGCCGTCGCGACCTCGGAGCGCTGGATCGAGGGCACGTTCTTCCGCCGCGCCCGCCTGGAGGGCAACGCCGTCGGCTACGGCTCCATCTGCGCCGCCGGCGACCACGCCACGATCATGCACTGGACGGACAACGACGGCCCCGTGCGCCCCGGCGACCTGCTCCTGTTCGACGCCGGCGTGGAGACCCGCACCCTCTACACCGCCGACGTCACGCGCACCCTTCCCGTCAGCGGCACGTTCACACCGCTCCAGCGGAAGGTGTACGACGCGGTGTACGAGGCGCAGGAGGCGGGAATGGCCGCGGTGAAGCCGGGTGCCCACTACCGCGACTTCCACGAGGCCGCGCAGCGCCACCTGGCGGCCCGGCTCGTGGAGTGGGGCTTCATCGAGGGCCCGGCCGAGCGGGCGTACGCACTCGGCCTCCAGCGCCGCTTCACCATGGCGGGCACCGGTCACATGCTCGGCCTGGACGTCCACGACTGCGCGCGGGCGCGCAACGAGGCGTACGTCGACGGGGTGCTGGAGCCGGGCATGGTGCTGACCGTCGAGCCCGGGCTGTACTTCCAGCCGGACGACCTGACCGTCCCGGAGGAGTGGCGCGGCATCGGCGTCCGCATCGAGGACGACCTCGTCGTCACGGAGTCCGGCCACGAGAACCTGTCGGCCGGGCTGCCGCGTTCGGCGGACGAGGTCGAGGCGTGGATGGCGCGGGTGGCGGGCTGACGGGACGGGCGGGGGGTGGCCGGGCCCCGGCCACCCCCTCCCTCAGATGCCCGCCGCTGCCGCCAGGTCGCGCTTGATGCCGGTCAGCAGCTCCGTGGCCCGGGCGCGGGCCGCCGGCAGCGCGTCCGTGGAGCCGACCGGTACGACGACCTCCAGGTAGCACTTCAGCTTCGGCTCGGTGCCGCTCGGGCGGACGATCACCCGGGCGCCGTCGAGCCGGTAGCGCAGCCCGTCGGTCGGCGGCAGCCGGTCCGTGCCCTGCGACAGATCCTCGGCCGAGGCGACGGAGAGCCCCGCCAGTACGGCCGGCGGCTGTTCGCGCAGGCGGCGCATCGCGTCGGCGATGACGGACAGGTCCTCGACCCGTGCCGACAGCTGGTCGGTCGCGTGCAGCCCGTGCTCCAGGGCGAGGTCGTCCAGCAGGTCCAGGAGCGTGCGGCCCTGCTCCTTGAGTACCGAGGCGAGCTCGGCGACCAGCAGCGCGGCCGTGATGCCGTCCTTGTCGCGGACGCCCTCCGGGTCCACGCAGTAGCCGAGCGCCTCCTCGTACCCGTAACGCAGCCCCTCGACCCGGGCGATCCACTTGAAGCCCGTCAGGGTCTCCTCGTAGCCCAGGCCCGCCTTCTCGGCGATCCGGCCCAGCAGCGAGGACGAGACGATCGACTCCGCGAACACGCCGGTCGCGCCCCGGCGCACCAGATGCGCGGCGAGCAGCGCGCCGACCTCGTCGCCCCGCAGCATCCGCCAGCCGCCGTCCGCCGCCGGGTCCGGCACGGCGACGGCGCAGCGGTCCGCGTCCGGGTCGTTGGCGATGACGAGGTCCGGGTTCACGCGGCGCGCGGTGGCGAACGCGAGGTCCATCGCGCCGGGCTCCTCCGGATTGGGGAAGGCCACGGTGGGGAACGCGGGGTCCGGCTCGGCCTGCTCCGCGACGAGCACCGGGGCCGGGAAGCCGGCCCGGTCGAACGCGGCGGTGAGCACGGAGGCGCCGACGCCGTGCATCGCGGTGTACACGGTACGGGCGGTGCGCGGCGAGCCCGCGTCGAGCACGGCGTCCGTACGGGTCAGGTACGCGTCCAAGACCTCGTCGCCCAGGGTCTCCCAGCCGGTCTCCGGGCGGGGCACGGTGTCCAGCGGACCGACCGCCGCGATGGCCGCGGCGATCTCGCCGTCCGCGGGCGGCACGATCTGCGAGCCGTCGCCGAGGTAGACCTTGTAGCCGTTGTCGCGGGGCGGGTTGTGGCTGGCGGTCACCTCGACACCGGCGACGGCGCCCAGATGCCGTATGGCGTACGCGAGGACGGGCGTCGGCAGCGGGCGGGGGAGTACGGCGGCGCGCAGTCCGGCACCGGTCATCACCGCGGCGGTGTCCCGCGCGAAGTCGGCGGACTTGTAGCGGGCGTCGTAGCCGACGACGACGAGACCGCCGGTCTGCCCCTGGTCCTTCAGGTACGCGGCGAGGCCGGCGGCGGCGCGGATGACCACGGAGCGGTTCATGCGCATCGGGCCCGCGCCGAGCTCGCCCCTGAGCCCGGCGGTGCCGAACTGGAGGGTGCCCGCGAAGCGGGTGGTGAGCTCGGGGATGTCCTCGGCGGTGATGAGCTTGGCGAGCTCCTCGCGGGTGTCGGGGTCGGGGTCCTCCGCCAGCCAGGCGCTGGCGCGGGCGAGGAGGTCCGGGGGTGTCGTCACGGGATGCCTTTCGTATGCGGTGCGCGGGTGGGCGGTTCGGTGCGGGCGCCTGCGGCGGGGCTGTTTTCCCTACCCACCCCCGAGCTCTCGCCTTCGTTCGAGCAGGGGAGACCCCACGCTTCCCGAAACCGGGGCGCCGCCCCGGACCCCGCGCCTCAGACGCCGGCGGGGCCGGAATCGCCTGGCGTGGCGAAAATCAAGCCCCTGCGGCGATCGGGCAGCGGGGGTACGGGGGCAGCGGACCCGAAACGGGGCCGGGTCTCAGATCCGGTCCAGCACGCGCGCCAGCAGGGACCCCATCCGCGTCGCGGAATCCCGCCCCGCCTGAAGGACCTCCTCGTGGTTGAGCGGCTCCCCGCTCAACCCCGCCGCCAGGTTCGTCACCAGGGAGATGCCGAGGACCTCGGCCCCCGCCTCGCGGGCCGCGATCGCCTCCAGGACCGTGGACATGCCGACCAGGTCGCCGCCCATCACGCGGACCATGTTGATCTCGGCCGGAGTCTCGTAGTGCGGGCCGGGGAACTGCACGTACACGCCCTCTTCGAGCGTCTCGTCCACCTGCTTGCACAGCGCGCGCAGGCGCGGCGAGTACAGGTCGGTGAGGTCCACGAAGTTCGCGCCGACGATCGGCGAGGCCGCCGTGAGGTTGATGTGGTCGCTGATCAGGACCGGCTGCCCGGGGCGCATGCCCTCCCGCAGGCCGCCGCAGCCGTTCGTCAGGACGACCGTGCGGCACCCCGCGGCGACCGCGGTGCGGACCCCGTGCGCGACGGGGCCGACGCCACGGCCCTCGTAGTAGTGCGTGCGGCCCAGGAACACCAGGGCGCGCTTGTCGCCGATCACGTGCGAGCGGATCGTGCCGCCGTGGCCCTCGACGGCGGGCGCCGGGAAGCCGGGCAGGGCGGTCACCGGGAACTCGGCCGCCGGAACGCCGAGCGCGGCAGCGGCCGGCGCCCAGCCGGAGCCCATCACGAGGGCGACGTCGTGAGTCTCGGCACCGGTCAGCTCGCGCAGGCGGGCGGCGGCGTCGGCGGCGGCGGCGTACGGGTCGCCCTGGATGTGGTCCGGAATAACTGATGCGTTCACGCGGATGAGCGTAACCGCTGAATCCCTACGCGCGTAGATGCCCCTGTACAGAGTCTTGCGGGATTCGTTCGTGTGTTCCGACAACCGGGGGTCGCGGGAACTGAGAAGGGGCAGGTCGCCCCGCCCCTCGCCGCCCCTCCCGTCAGCAGGGGCGCTTGCGCAGTTCCATCACGTAGTCGTGCGGCGCGCCCGCCGATTCGGCCGCGTCCGCGATCTCGCCCAGATAACGGGCGGACGGCAGGCCGCCCTCGTAACCGTTCAGCACATAGATCCAGGCCGGTTCCTCGCCGTCCAGGGTGTGCACCCGGATCCGCATGCGCCGGTAGATGTCGAGGCCGACGCCCTCCCAGCGGTCCATGGAGTCCTCGTCCATGGGAGCCAGGTCGTACAGGGTGACGAACACCTGCGAGCGGGGCGCCTCCACCACGGTGGCCAGCGCTCCCTCCCAGCCCATCTGCTCCCCGCCGAAGGTCAGCCGCCAGCCGTTCAGCCAGCCGGTGCCGCGCAGCGGTGAGTGCGGGGCGCGGCGCGTCATCAGCCGCGCGTCGAGGTTGCCGGCGTACGCGGCGTAGAGCGACATGGGATCGAGGGTACGGGAGGTGACGGCGGGTACGCCGGTTCCTGTGAGGAACGCCCCCCGAGGGGAGGCGCGAAGGGGACGGACGCGCCCACCGCGTCCGTGCGCCGTGCGCCCCGGCGCACGTATGGAGGGCCCCGGGGAGAAGCACCTTGGCGCGTGCGGGACAATGAAGTACGTACTGCATTCCCCCGGGGCGATCCCCCGGACCCCCGGCCGGGGCAGCAGACGGCCGTGGGACGAGAAACGCGAGGCGGACTTTTCGTGACCCGGATCGTGATCATCGGCGGCGGACCCGGCGGGTACGAGGCGGCACTGGTGGGCGCCCAGCTCGGCGCGGAGGTGACCGTCGTCGACTGTGACGGCCTCGGCGGCGCGTCCGTCCTCACCGACTGCGTGCCCTCGAAGACCCTGATCGCGACGGCTGAGGTGATGACCACCTTCGACTCCTCGTACGAGGAGCTGGGCATCATCGTCGCCGACGACACCCCGCACATGGAGCAGGCGGCGCGCGTCGTCGGCGTCGATCTGGGGAAGGTCAACCGCCGCGTCAAGCGCCTGGCACTCGCCCAGTCCCACGACATCACCGCCTCCGTCACCCGCGCCGGCGCCCGCGTCATGCGCGGACGCGGCCGTCTGGAGGGCCTCCAGGCCGCCGACGGCTCCCGCCAGGTCGTCGTCACGGCCGCCGACGGCACGGAGGAGACCCTCACCGCCGACGCCGTGCTGATAGCGACCGGTGGGCACCCCCGGGAGATCCCGGACGCCCAGCCCGACGGCGAGCGCATCCTGAACTGGACCCAGGTCTACGACCTCGACGAGCTGCCGCAGGAGCTCATCGTCGTCGGCTCCGGTGTGACCGGCGCCGAGTTCGCCGGCGCCTACCAGGCCCTCGGCTCGCGGGTCACCCTCGTCTCCTCCCGCGACCGGGTGCTGCCCGGCGAGGACCCCGACGCGGCGGCCGTCCTGGAGGACGTCTTCCGGCGGCGCGGCATGAACGTGATGGCCCGCTCCCGCGCCCAGTCCGCCAAACGCGTCGGCGACCGCGTCGAGGTGACCCTGGCCGACGGCCGGGTCATCTCCGGCACGCACTGCCTGATGGCCGTCGGCGCCATCCCGAACACCGCGGGCATGGGCCTGGAGGAGGCCGGCGTCCAGCTCAAGGACTCCGGGCACATCCGGACCGACAAGGTCTCCCGCACCAGCGCGCCCGGCGTCTACGCGGCCGGTGACGTCACCGGCATCTTCGCGCTCGCCTCCGTCGCCGCCATGCAGGGCCGCATCGCGATGTACCACTTCCTCGGCGACGCGGTGGCCCCGCTGAACCTCAAGACGGTGTCCTCGAACGTCTTCACCGACCCGGAGATCGCCACCGTCGGCTACAGCCAGGCGGACGTCGACGCGGGCAAGATCGAGGCGCTGGTCGTCAAGCTGCCGCTGCTGCGCAACCCGCGCGCGAAGATGCAGGGCATCCGGGACGGCTTCGTCAAGATCTTCTGCCGCCCCGGCACCGGCATCGTGGTCGGCGGCTGCGTCGTCGCCCCCCGGGCGAGCGAGCTGATCCACCCCATCTCGATCGCCGTCGACAACAATCTGACGGTCGAGCAGATCGCAAACGCCTTCACTGTGTACCCGTCCCTGTCGGGATCGATCGCGGAAGTGGCCCGCCAGTTGCACAGCCGTAAGCGCACGGGCGAGGCGTGACGGGGCCGGGGACCCCGGGTCACGGCCCGGCATTCCCCGGCAACTCCCGCCAAGTCGGGCGGCTCGGGCCGCCGTTCGATCAGGAGACGACAACATGGCGGTCTCCTATACCACTTGGTGACCGCCTGTATGTACAACTTCTGCAATTCGGCGCAAACTGCTGAAAAGTCTCGCGCGGTCACGTTACTGTCAGTTTCGTGTTCGCTGCAGAACGTCGTCAGTTGATCCTCGAAATGGTGCGCGCCAACGGGGCGGTATCGCTCCGTGAGCTCGCCCGCGTCGTCCAGACCTCCGAAGTGACCGTACGGCGGGACGTGCGGGCGCTGGAGGCAGAAGGACTCCTCGACCGCCGGCACGGCGGTGCGGTCTTGCCGGGCGGTTTTACGCGGGAGTCCGGCTTTCCGCAGAAATCCCATCTCGCCACCGCGGAGAAGACCGCCATCGCCGACCTGGCCGCCGGCCTCGTCGAAGAGGGCGAGGCCATCGTCGTCGGCGCCGGTACGACCACGCAGGAGCTGGCCCGCCGGCTCGCGCGCGTTCCCGGTCTGACCGTCGTCACCAATTCCCTGCTCGTCGCCCAGGCGCTGGCCCATGCCAACCGGGTCGAGGTGGTGATGACCGGGGGCACCCTGCGCGGCTCCAACTACGCCCTGGTGGGCAGCGGGGCCGAGCAGTCCCTCCAGGGGCTGCGGGTCTCCCGCGCGTTCCTGTCCGGGAGCGGGCTCACCGCCGAGCGCGGGCTCTCCACGTCCAACATGCTCTCCGCGAGCGTGGACCGGGCGCTGGTGCAGGCCGCGGCGGAGGTGGTGGTCCTCGCGGACCACACGAAGCTGGGCTCCGACACGATGTTCCAGACCGTGCCCACGGATCTCATCACCCATCTGGTGACGGACGAGCCCGCCGCGCACGACGACCGGTCGGCGGCGGAGTTGCAGGCGCTGGCGGACCAGGGCGTACGGATCGCTGTCGCGGGGGGTGGAGCGGCCTCGTCGGCCGCGGCCGATCCCGGGGCGGCGGGCGGGCGGCCCGCCAGGCGCGAGATGCCGTTGCCCGGGCAGCGGCGTACGCAGGGGCAGCCGTTGCGGGCGCTCGGGGAGTCGGCGGGGCCCGGTGACCGGGACCGGGCGCGGGTGGCGGACCTGCGGCGGCGGTAGCTCGGGGGCGCCGCCCCCGGACCCCGCTCCTCAATCGCCGGAGGGGCTTGGTGTGCTGCCGGTGGTCGCCTTCGGTGTGCCGTCGGAGGGGCCCGGATGCAGCCCTCTCAGCGTCAGTGCCAGGAGGCGGTTCGCCAGTCCCGGGTCGTCCGAGGACTGCTCCGCCGCCAGGGCGATCGCATTCGTCAGTTGCATCAGGTCGTCTATCGAGACGTCCGGGCGGACCGCGCCCGACGACTGGGCGCGGGTCAGAAGGTTCGAACCCGCCTCGCGCAGCGGGGTGTTGCACCGGGCCAGGGCCGAACTCTCGTCGCGGCACGTGGACATGAGGGCTTGGGCCAGGCCGCGGTACTCGCCCGCGTGGGTGACGATCGCGCCCAGCCACTCCACCAGCGCGGCGCACGGCCGGTCCGAGCCGGCCAGTTCGCGGGAGCGGGTGATCAGCGCCGTCACCGCCTCCTGGAACACCGCGCTCATCAGCGCGTGCCGGGTCGGGAAGTGGCGGTACAGCGTGCCGATGCCCACCCCCGCCCGCCGGGCGACGTCCTCCAGGGACGCGTCGGTGCCGTGTTCCGCGAAGGCGGTACGGGCCTCCGCCAGCAGCCGGCCGTAGTTGCGGCGCGCGTCGGCACGCATGGGCCGGGCCGGTGCCCCTGCCTGGCTCGTCGCCATGGTGCGGTCCCTCCTGTCTCCCCGGTCTCCAGGATGCCATCGTGCGGGCGGCCCCCGTCCCCCGAATGCGCCGGTGCCCCGGTCACGTCCGACGACATGACCGGGGCACCGGCGGGGAAGAGGCGGGTCAGTCCTTGATCTCGCAGATGACGGCGCCGGAGGAGACCGAGCCGCCGACCTCGGCGGCCAGGCCCTTGACCGTGCCGGAGCGGTGCGCGTTGAGCGGCTGCTCCATCTTCATGGCCTCCAGGACGACGATCAGGTCGCCCTCCTTGACCTCCTGGCCCTCCTCCACGGCGATCTTCACGATCGTGCCCTGCATCGGAGAGGCCAGGGTGTCACCGGAGACCGCCGAACCGGACTTCTTCGCCGCGCGGCGCTTGGGCTTGGCGCCCGCCGCGAGGCCGGTACGGGCCAGGCTCATGCCGAGCGAGGAGGGCAGCGAGACCTCCAGGCGCTTGCCGCCGACCTCCACGACCACCGTCTCGCGGCCGGACTCCTCGTCGGCCTCCGCGTCGGCGGGCGCGGCGAACGGCTTGATCTCGTTGACGAACTCCGTCTCGATCCAGCGGGTGTGGACGCGGAACGGGTCGGCGGTGAACGCCGGGTCCACCACGACCGCGCGGTGGAACGGGATGGCGGTCGCCATGCCCTCGACGTGGAACTCCGCCAGGGCGCGCGCCGCACGCTGGAGCGCCTGCTCACGCGTCGCGCCGGTCACGATGAGCTTGGCGAGCAGCGAGTCCCAGGCGGGGCCGATGACCGAGCCGGACTCCACGCCCGCGTCCAGGCGGACGCCCGGACCGCTCGGCGGGTCGAACCGGGTCACCGTGCCGGGCGCCGGCAGGAAGCCCCGGCCCGGGTCCTCGCCGTTGATCCGGAACTCGAACGAGTGACCGCGCGAGGCGGGGTCGTCGTAGCCCAGCTCCTCGCCGTCGGCGATCCGGAACATCTCGCGGACCAGGTCGATGCCGGAGACCTCCTCGGTCACCGGGTGCTCCACCTGGAGGCGCGTGTTGACCTCCAGGAAGGAGATCGTGCCGTCCATGCCGACCAGGAACTCGACCGTGCCGGCGCCGACGTAGCCGGCCTCCTTCAGGATCGCCTTGGACGCCGCGTACAGCTCGGCGTTCTGCGCGTCGGAGAGGAAGGGGGCCGGGGCCTCCTCCACGAGCTTCTGGTGGCGGCGCTGGAGCGAGCAGTCACGCGTCGAGACGACGACCACGTTGCCGTGGGTGTCGGCCAGGCACTGGGTCTCCACGTGGCGCGGCTTGTCGAGGTAGCGCTCCACGAAGCACTCCCCGCGCCCGAACGCGGCGACCGCCTCGCGGACGGCGGAGTCGTAAAGCTCCGGGATCTCCTCCAGCGTGCGGGCGACCTTCAGGCCGCGGCCGCCGCCGCCGAAGGCGGCCTTGATCGCGATCGGGAGACCGTGCTCCTCGGCGAACGCGACGACCTCCTCGGAGCCCGAGACCGGGTCCGGGGTGCCCGCGACGAGCGGGGCGCCGGCGCGCTGCGCGATGTGGCGGGCGGCGACCTTGTCACCGAGGTCCCGGATCGCGTGCGGCGGCGGGCCGATCCACGTCAGACCGGCGTCCAGCACGGCCTGGGCGAACTCGGCGTTCTCCGAGAGGAAGCCGTAACCCGGGTGGATCGCGTCCGCCCCGGAGTCCTTGGCCGCCTGGAGCACCTTGGCGATGTCCAGGTAGCTGGCCGCCGGGGTGTCACCGCCCAGAGCGAATGCCTCGTCGGCCGCACGGACGTGCAGAGCGTCACGGTCCGGATCGGCGTAGACGGCCACGCTGCCGATACCCGCGTCCCGGCAGGCCCGGGCAACACGGACAGCGATTTCGCCACGGTTGGCGATGAGCACCTTGCGCACGATGGCTCCCTCCTTGAAACAAGCTGAGTTTAGGGACTACCGACACGGTCCTACGACCCGTCCCCAATGGTGAGCTTGCCCACACGGAGTGTGATTCGAGGCGCGCTCAAGTCGCGAAATCCCTTGTGCCACCACGGTACGCCGGGTACTGAAACCGCACAGTAGCGACCGGGTGTGGCCCAGGTCTCTATCGGCACGGGCAGCGACTTACGGTGATTCTTTGTGGAGTTCCCACTAAGGGGTGGGTAATTCTTTGCCCGACCCACGAAAGCCCGGAGAGACGGGGGTACGTCCGGGTTGCGCACGGCTCTTGTCGTGGCCATTACCCGTTAGTAGGGTCCGCGCTATCGCACGTACTGCTGGTAACAGGGGGTGAGTGTCGTGGTGCGCAGACTGGTGGCCTTCCTGGCCGCGCTCGTGCTGGCCGTGGAAGCCGTGGGCATCGTGATCATCAACGTGGTCCTGGGCACGGTCGTGAAGAACCAGGACATGTCCCTCGCCGGTACGGACCCCGGGGCGATGTCCAAGGGCACCTGGGTGCTCGGCGGGGTCTCCGGGCTCTTCCTGCTCCTGTGCGCCGCGTTCCTCGTGCTGGCGGGCGCCCGCGACCGCGCTCCGGGGCGCGTCGCCCGGATCCTGCTGATCTGCTGCGCGGTCGTCCACGGCGTGCTCGGCGCGCTGACGGTCGGGCTCGTCGGCTGGGGGGCCTTCGCCTGGATGATGGTGGCGCTCGGCCTGATCGTGCTCGCCCTCGTGGCGTACGGTCCCGAGCCGGCCGGTCCCGAGCCGCTGCCCGAGCCCGAGCCCCGGCCCGAGCAGCCGGCCGCCCCCGCGCCGGCCTGACTGCCGCTCAGGCCCAGAGGTCGGTGACGGCGATCCCCAGCTCGCCCAGCAGGCGGCGCAGCAGCGGCAGCGAGAGCCCGATCACGTTGCCCGGGTCGCCCTCGATGGAGTCCACGAACGGCGCCGAGCGCCCGTCCAGAGTGAAGGCCCCCGCCACGTGCAGCGGTTCGCCGGAGGCCACGTAGGCGGCGATCTCGGCGTCCGTCGGCTCGCCGAAGCGCACCGTGGTGGACGCCGTCCGTGAGACCGTGCGGCCGGTCGTGGTGTCCGTCAGGCTGTGCCCGGTCCGCAGGATTCCGGCGCGGCCGCGCATCGACTTCCAGCGGGCGGTGGCCTCCTCGGCGTCGGCCGGCTTGCCGAGCGCCTGTCCGTCGAGCTCCAGCACCGAGTCGCAGCCGATGACCAGGGCGCCGGCGGCCTCGGGGAGCGCGGCGACGACGGCCGCCTTGGCCTGGGCGAGGACGAGGGCGAGTTCGGCGGGGGTGTCGGCGGTGAGGGCGTCCTCGTCGACGCCGCTGACGATGACCTCCGGGGCGAGGCCGGCTTGGCGCAGGAGGCCGAGGCGGGCGGGGGAGGCGGAGGCGAGGACGAGGCGGCGGGGTGCGGTCATGGGCGCCATCGTACGGACGCCGGCCGTCTCGGGGGCGCCGCCCCCGGGCCCCCGCTCCTCGATCGCCGGAAGGGCTCGACGTGCCTCAACGCGTGCCCAGGACGAACATCGCGACGACCATGGCGAGGGCCAGGACCAGGCCCGCTCGGCGCATCATCGTCTCCGCGTCGCGGAGTTCCTCGGGGGGCTCGTTCTCGGGGTCGGACCAGAGCATGGTCCGATCCTGCTGCGGGGGCCTCGGGCGGCGCCTGAGTACGCGTACTCAACCGCCGCCCCCAGGGGGTGTCACCAGCGGTTACGCGGGCCAGTACGTACGGGCCCAGGCGCGCGGACCCGGCAGATGGCGGCCGCTGCGGGCCAGACGGCTCGGGTGGGACCAGCCCGCTGGCGGTTCCGGGGTGCCGGACGACACGGCGGAGACCGCCGCCGCACGGGCCTGTACCACCGCGAGCGCCGCGGCCAGTTCCTCCGGGGTCGGGTTGCCCCGTACGACCTTGATCATGGCCAGGACCCTTTCTAGAGGGGGATGTTGCCGTGCTTCTTGGGCGGCAGCGCCTCACGCTTGGTACGGAGCTGGCGCAGGCCCTTCACGATGTGGGCGCGGGTGTCGGAGGGCATGATCACCGCGTCCACGTACCCGCGTTCGGCCGCCACGTACGGGTTGAGGAGGGTGTCCTCGTAGTCCGCGATCAGTTCGGCGCGGGTGGCCGCCCTCTCGTCGGCGTCCGTGACGGCGGCGATCGTACGGCGGTGCAGGATGTTCACCGCGCCCTGCGCGCCCATGACGGCGATCTGCGCGGTCGGCCAGGCGAGGTTGATGTCGGCGCCCAGGTGCTTGGAGCCCATGACGTCGTACGCGCCGCCGAACGCCTTGCGCGTGATCACCGTGATCAGCGGGACCGTCGCCTCCGCGTAGGCGTAGATCAGCTTGGCGCCGCGCCGGATGATGCCGCCGTACTCCTGGTCGACGCCCGGCAGGAAGCCCGGCACGTCCACGAAGGTCAGCACCGGCACGTTGAACGCGTCGCAGGTGCGGACGAAACGTGCCGCCTTCTCGCTCGCGTTGATGTCCAGGCAGCCGGCGAACTGCATCGGCTGGTTGGCGACGATGCCGACCGGGTAACCCTCGACGCGGCCGAAACCGGTGATGATGTTCGGCGCGAACAGGGCCTGGGTCTCCAGGAACTCGCCGTCGTCCAGCACGTGCTCGATCGCGGTGTGCATGTCGTACGGCTGGTTCGCCGAGTCCGGGATCAGCGTGTCCAGCTCGCGGTCCTCGTCGCTGACCGCGAGGTCGGCCTCCTCCGGGAAGGCCGGGGCCTCGGAGAGGTTGTTCGACGGCAGGTAGGACAGCAGCGACTTGACGTACTCGATGGCGTCCTTCTCGTCGCCCGCCATGTGGTGCGCGACGCCCGAGGTGGTGTTGTGCGTACGGGCTCCGCCCAGCTCCTCGAAGCCGACGTCCTCACCGGTGACCGTCTTGATGACGTCGGGGCCGGTGATGAACATGTGCGAGGTCTTGTCGACCATCACCGTGAAGTCGGTGATCGCGGGGGAGTACACCGCGCCGCCCGCGCACGGGCCGACGATCAGCGAGATCTGCGGGACCACACCCGAGGCGTGCACATTGCGCCGGAAGATCTCCGCGAAGAGCCCCAGCGCCGCGACGCCCTCCTGGATGCGGGCGCCGCCGCCGTCGTTGATGCCGATGACCGGGCAGCCGGTCTTCAGCGCGAAGTCCATCACCTTGACGATCTTCTCACCGTAGACCTCGCCCAGCGAGCCGCCGAAGATGGTGAAGTCCTGCGAGTACACGCAGACGGGACGGCCGTCGACCGTGCCGTAGCCGGTGACGACGCCGTCCCCGTACGGCCGGTTCTTCTCGATGCCGAAGTTGGTCGATCGGTGCCGGGCGAACTCGTCGAGCTCCACGAAGGAACCCTCGTCGAGCAGGAGGTCGACGCGCTCGCGCGCCGTCAGCTTGCCCTTCGCGTGCTGCTTCTCCACCGCGCGCGCCGACCCGGCGTGGGTCGCCTCTTCGATACGGCGCTGCAGGTCCGCGAGCTTGCCCGCGGT
Source organism: Streptomyces sp. SAS_281 (assembly GCF_052542855.1). Lineage (NCBI taxonomy): Bacteria > Bacillati > Actinomycetota > Actinomycetes > Kitasatosporales > Streptomycetaceae > Streptomyces > Streptomyces sp. SAS_281. The sequence continues at coordinate 8,059 of NZ_JBMNDO010000043.1, read as the reverse complement.
CGTGTGGACGTCGGTCTCTTCCGGCTCGGACATCGGGTGGCGGCTCCCTGCCTGGTCACGGGGACGACTTGGCTGCTGATCTGCTGACGAACAGCTACTGAGCCGTAGCGTATCGGCGCGGATACGGTTCGGCAGTGCGTCCTTTGACACACCTAGGGTGGCTTGCATGACACCTTCGGATGCGCCACAGAGCCGTTGGTCGGACCTCGACCGGCCGCCCCTCAACGTCCCCGCGCTGCGCCGCGGACTGCTGCGGCCCGGCTCGCTGTGGACCGCGCTCGACGTGGTCGGGTCGACCGGCTCCACCAACACGGATCTCGCCGCGCGCGCGGCGGACCTCACCGAGGGCACGGTCCTCGTCGCCGAGGAGCAGACCGCCGGGCGCGGGCGCCTGGAGCGCACCTGGACCGCCCCGGCCCGCTCCGGCCTTTTCTTCTCGTTCTACCTGACCCCGGAGAACGTGCCCGCCGAGCGCTGGGGCTGGCTGCCGTTGCTCACCGGCGTCGCGGCGGCGACCGGCCTCGCGCGCGCGGCGGGCGTCGACATGGCCCTGAAGTGGCCCAACGACCTGCTGGTCACGATGGGTGGCGAGGAGCGCAAGACCGGCGGCATCCTCGCCGAGCGGGCCGGCGACGGCGTCGTCATCGGCATCGGCCTCAACGTCTCGCTGCGCGCCGACGAGCTCCCCGCCCCCACCGCCGCGTCCCTCGCCCTGGCCGGTGCGGTCTCCACCGACCGCGAGACGCTGCTGCGGGGCATCCTGCGCTCGGTCGAGCACTGGTACGGGCTGTGGCGCGACGCGGACGGCGACCCCGCCGCGAGCGGGGTGCAGGAGGCGTACGCGGCCGGCTGCGCGACCCTCGGCAAGGCCGTACGGGCCCAGCTGCCCGGCGACCGCACGCTCACCGGCGAGGCCGTCGCCGTCGACGGGGACGGGCGGCTCGTCCTGTCCACCGGCGACGGACTGCGCGAACCGGTCTCCGCGGGCGACATCGTGCACCTCCGGGGCGTGGCGGGCGGCCTGACCTGAGCCCGGGGCGCCCCGGCCCCGTGCCCTGAGGACGTGAGGTAGGGCACACCTGCCGTATCGTTGAGGTGATCCACCGACGGACAGATCGGCAGGGCAGTGCGCAGGGAACGGGCAGGAGGCGGCTGGTGACCGTCGACGACACGACCTCCGGCGATGGAGAGCAGCAGTCGTCGGACTCCTCGGTGCACGCCACACCGCACCACGAAGTCGACCACACGGCCGAGCCGACCGACGACCCCCTCGCGATCCGGCTCGAACAGCTGATCCTGGGCGCCGACCGCCGCTACACGCCGTTCCAGGCAGCCCGCACGGCGGGCGTCTCCATGGACCTGGCCTCCCGCTTCTGGCGGGCCATGGGCTTCGCGGACATCGGACAGGCCAAGGCGCTCACCGAGGCCGACGTGCTGGCCCTGCGGAGGCTCTCCGGTCTCGTGGAGGCCGGGCTGCTCAGCGAGCCGATGGCGATCCAGGTCGCCCGGTCGACCGGGCAGACCACCGCCCGGCTGGCCGAATGGCAGATCGACTCCTTCCTGGAGGGCCTGACCGAGCCCCCCGAGCCGGGCATGACCCGCACCGAGGTCACGTACCCGCTGGTCGAACTGCTCCTCCCCGAGCTGGAGGAGTTCCTGGTGTACGTGTGGCGGCGCCAGCTCGCCGCCGCCACGGGCCGGGTCGTGCAGGCGGCCGACGACGACGAGATGGTCGACCGGCGCCTCGCCGTGGGCTTCGCGGACCTCGTCGGCTTCACCCGGCTCACCCGCCGCCTGGAGGAGGAGGAGCTCGGCGAGCTGGTCGAGTCCTTCGAGACCACCTGCGCCGACCTGGTCGCGGCGCACGGCGGCCGGCTGATCAAGACCCTCGGCGACGAGGTCCTGTTCGCCGCCGACGACGCGGGGACGGCCGCCGAGATCGCGCTGCGCCTCGTGGAGGCGATGGCCGTGGACGAGACCATGCCGGCGCTCCGGGTCGGCATCGCCTTCGGCACGGTCACCACCCGGATGGGCGATGTCTTCGGCACCACCGTGAACCTGGCCAGCCGGCTCACCTCGATAGCGCCCAAGGACGCGGTGCTGGTCGACGGGGCGTTCGCCGAGGAGCTGACGCGTACGGGCGACGCCCCGGTCTCCGAGGCGCGGGCGGCCGAGGAGGCCGCGGCGGCGGCCGAGCGGGCCGAGAAGGAGGGGCCGGACGCCGAGGTGGTCCCGGTGCCGAAGTACCGCTACGGCCTCCAGCCGATGTGGCAGCGCCCGGTGCGCGGCCTCGGCGTGGTCGAACCCTGGCTGCTGGCCCGGCGCGGCACGTCCTGAGCTGTTCCGCACACCCTTTCGGGGGAGAGCTCTAGGATCCCTTCGGTAACGCTCGTTAACCGACAGGGGTGCAGCATGACCGTCACGTCCGAGCAGCGGTTCGGGGAGTTCGTCGTCGTCCGGGCCCACGAGGGGCTCGATCACGTCGCCGAGCTGGTTCTCGACCGGCCGAAGGCGATGAACGCGGTGTCCACGGACATGGCCCGCTCGATCGCCGCCGCCTGTGACGCGCTCGCCGCCGACCGGGACGTACGCGTCACCGTCCTGACCTCCAGCCATGAGCGGGCGTTCTGCGTGGGCGCGGACCTCAAGGAGCGCAACTCCTTCAGCGACGCCGACCTGGTGCGCCAGCGGCCCACCGCGCGCGCCGCCTACACCGGTGTGCTGGAGCTGCCCATGCCGACGATCGCCGCCGTGCACGGCTTCGCCCTGGGCGGCGGCTTCGAGCTGGCCCTGTCCTGCGACCTGATCGTCGCCGACCCGACCGCCCTGGTGGGCCTGCCCGAGGTCTCCGTCGGCGTCATCCCGGGCGGCGGCGGCACCCAGCTGCTGCCCCGCCGGGTCGGGGCCGCGCGCGCCGCGGAGCTGATCTTCAGCGCCCGCCGGGTGTGCGGCCCCGAGGCCCGGGAGCTGGGCCTGGTGGACGAGCTGGTGGCGGAGGGCGAGGACCGGGCCGAGGCGCTGGCCCTGGCCGGCCGGATCGCCGCCAACTCGCCGGTCGGGCTGCGGGCGGCCAAGCGGGCGCTGCGGCTCGGGCACGGGCTCGACCTGCGGGCGGGCCTGGAGGTCGAGGACTCCGCGTGGCGGTCGGTGGCCTTCTCCGGGGACCGGGCGGAGGGCGTGGCCGCGTTCAACGAGAAGCGGAAGGCGAACTGGCCGGGAGAGTGACCCTGGGTATCCATCCCCGGGCGAAATGATCACGCTCCGGAGTCGCCGAGTGATCGCTGAGGCCATTTCGCCCTAAACTGGCGCAATGGGTGGTGACGACGCACGACTGCGCGCCGTGGTCTCGCTGGCGCAGACGATGGCCGCGGCGCAGACGCCCCGGGGGTGCTGGCGAGCGGCCGCCCTGGGGGCCTGCGAGGCGCTGGGCGGCGGCTTCGCCGCGCTCTCGGTCTGGGAGCGCGACCGGGGCCGGCTGAAGGTCCTGGTCAACGCCGGTGAGCGGGCCGAGGGTGAGGAGGAGTTCCCCGAGGAGGAGGTCTATCCGGTCCACCGGTTCCCGGAGATCACCGAGTTCCTGCACGAGCGGTGGGCCGGGGGCGGTGAGCCGGACGCCTGGGTGGAGACCGCCGAGGGGCCGGTGGACGGGGAGCCGGGCCGGGATCCGGCGGCCGGTGGGCACGGGTACGGGCCCGGCTACTGCCACCAGCGGGTCGCGGCGCTGCGCCGGCGCGGGCGGGGCTGCTGTGTGGTCGCGCCGATCGTGCTGCACGGGCGGGCCTGGGGTGAGCTGTACGTGGCACGGCCGGTGGGCGAGCCGGTCTTCGGGAGGGCGGACGCCGACTTCGCGACGGTGCTGGCCGCCGTGGTGGCCGCCGGGCTCGCCCAGACCGAGCGCCTGGAGGAGGTCCGCAAGCTGGCCTTCACGGACCCGCTGACCGGCCTCGCCAACCGCAGGGCCGTCGATGTGCGGCTCGACGAGGCCCTGGAGCGGCACCGGGCGGACGGCGCGGTGGTGAGCCTGGTCGTCTGCGACCTGAACGGGCTGAAGTGGGTCAACGACACCCACGGCCACGCGGTGGGCGACCGGCTGCTGGAACGTTTCGGCTCGGTCCTGTCCCGGTGCGGGGCCATACTGCCCGGCGCACTGGCGGCCCGGCTGGGCGGTGACGAGTTCTGTCTGCTGGCGGTGGGGCCCGGGGCGGACGAGGTGGTCACCGTGGCCACGGAGCTGTGCGAGCGGGCGGCCGGTCTTGAGTTCGGCAACGGGGTCGCCTGCGGGATCGCGTCCACCGGTGACGACATCGGTCCGGTGGTCTCGGCCCGGCGGCTGTTCCGGCTGGCTGACGCGGCGCAGTACCGGGCGAAGGCGGCCCGCTCGGACCGCCCGGTGGTGGCGGGGCGCGACGACGAGGTCATCCGGCTGGCGGACTCCCCGCCGAAGTCCCCGCACGACCGCCGTCACCTGCGCGGCAACCCGCCCGAGCACTGATCCCTGCGGCCGGCGTCCGCGTAAGGGGTCCACCCGCCGACCACTGGTGACATAGAGGGTTTCAATACGTACGCTGCTGAATATGGATATGCATACAGTCGTGGTGGGGACGTCCGGTACCACCGCTCAGGACGTCATCGCCGTGGCCCGCGGCAACGCACGCGTCGAGCTCTCCGCCGCCGCGGTGGCCGCGCTGGCCGCCGCCCGCGAGATCGTGGACGCGCTCGCCGCCAAGCCCGAGCCGGTCTACGGCGTCTCGACCGGCTTCGGCGCCCTGGCCAGCCGCCACATCAGCCCCGAGCTGCGCGCCCGGCTCCAGCGCAACATCGTCCGCTCGCACGCCGCCGGCATGGGCCCGCGCGTCGAGCGCGAGGTCGTCCGGGCGCTGATGTTCCTCCGGCTGAAGACGGTCGCCTCCGGCCGCACCGGCGTACGGCCCGAGGTCGCGCAGACCATGGCCGACGTGCTGAACGCCGGGATCACCCCCGTCGTCCACGAGTACGGTTCGCTCGGCTGCTCCGGCGACCTGGCGCCCCTGTCGCACTGCGCGCTGGCGCTGATGGGCGAGGGCGACGCGGAGGGCCCCGACGGCACCGTCCGCCCGGCCGGCGAACTGCTCGCCGCGCACGGCATCGCCCCCGTCGAGCTGCGCGAGAAGGAGGGCCTGGCCCTCCTCAACGGCACCGACGGCATGCTCGGCATGCTGATCATGGCCCTTGCCGACCTGCGGACGCTCTACACCTCGGCCGACATCACGGCCGCCCTCTCCCTGGAGGCCCTGCTCGGCACGGACAAGGTCCTCGCCCCCGAGCTGCACGCCATCCGCCCGCACCCCGGCCAGGGCGCCAGCGCGGACAACATGCTGCGGGTGCTGGCCGGGTCCGGTCTCACGGGGCGGCACGCCGAGGTCACAGGCGACGCGCCGCGCGTCCAGGACGCCTACTCGGTGCGGTGCGCGCCGCAGGTGAACGGGGCGGGCCGGGACACCCTCGCCTACGCCGCGACCGTCGCCGACCGCGAGCTGGCCGCCGCCGTGGACAACCCGGTCGTGCTTCCGGACGGGCGCGTGGAGTCCAACGGCAACTTCCACGGGGCGCCCGTCGCGTACGTCCTGGACTTCCTGGCCATCGCCGCCGCGGACCTGGGCTCGATCACCGAGCGCCGGACCGACCGGCTGCTCGACAAGAACCGCTCGCACGGGCTGCCGCCGTTCCTGGCCGACGACGCGGGTGTCGACTCCGGCCTGATGATCGCCCAGTACACCCAGGCCGCGCTGGTCAGCGAGATGAAGCGGCTCGCCGTCCCGGCCTCCGCCGACTCCATCCCGTCCTCCGCGATGCAGGAGGACCACGTCTCGATGGGCTGGTCGGCCGCCCGCAAGCTGCGCACCGCCGTGGACAACCTCGCCCGGATCGTCGCCGTCGAGCTGTACGCGGCGTCCCGCGCGGTCGAGCTGCGCGCCGGGCAGGGGCTGACCCCGGCCCCCGCCACGCGCGCCGTCATCGAGGCGCTGCGGGCCGCCGGTGTCGAGGGCCCGGGCCCCGACCGCTTCCTGTCGCCCGACCTGGCCGCCGCCGACGCCTTCGTGCGTGCGGGCGGGCTGGTCTCCGCCGTGGAGCCGGTCACCGGGCCGCTGGCCTGAGCCCGATCTCGGGAAGCGCGCCGGAGTCCCCGTGTTCGCCCGCTGTCGCCGCCGCGCCGGGCGCGCTCCCCGTATCGCCCGTGGCATTGGCCGACGGGACGAACCACAGGGCGCAGAGCAGCATTCCCGCGGCGGTGGCGGTCAGGAGTGGGCGGCGGGCAATGGCCACGGAATCGGTCTCCCTTGCGACGGCCGGACGTCCGGCTCGTGCCGATGCTAGGGCCGTCATCCGGATCACGCCAGGGCCCTGGGAAAGGCATGGCGGCGGGGCCGCCGGGGAACGGGTGCACGGCGAGGGAGGTTGCGGCCGTCCCGCACAATGGGAGGGAGGGCGACGACTGCGGCGGCCCGGAGCGGCGGGTCCGACCTGCGGGAACACCGTCCCCACCCGCTCACGGCGGACCGGAGCCGGTCCGTGTCGCGGACGCGGGAACCACCGCCCCCGGCACGGCGTCGAAGAGTGGTGTTCCCCACACATTCGGCGGACGTGGAACGGGGATCCCGTACAAGGGGTTCTCGAACATTGACGGGGTTGCGCCGTTGGGCGGCCTTGCTCGGGGTTTTTGGGGATTTCGGCAACGATGGAGAAGCGTGTGATGACGGACAGCAAGCGGCGCAAGGGCCTGATGGCCGCGTCCGCACTGCTCGGCGGCGTACTGGTGCTTTCCGCCTGCGACGACGGCGGTGACAAGGGCGGTCCCAGCCCCGAGGGCTCGAAGTCCCAGGCGGCCGACGTCGACAAGGCGGCGGCCGAGGAGACCTCCGAGGCGCAGATAACGATCGCGCCCAAGAACGGCGCGACCAACGCGAGCATCAACAACGCCGCCAAGGTCACCGTCGCCAAGGGCAAGCTGACCTCCGTCACCATGACCTCGGCCGACGGCAAGAGCGTCGCGGGCACCCTCTCCGCCGACGGCACGAGCTGGAAGCCGGACGCCCAGCTGGAGCGCTCGACCACCTACAAGGTCAGCGCGACGGCGAAGGACGCCAAGGGCCGTGAGGCCCACGAGAACTCCTCCTTCACCACCGTCTCGCCCGACAAGAGCTTCATCGGGAACTTCACCCCCGAGGACGGCTCCACCGTAGGCGTCGGCATGCCCGTCTCGATCAACTTCAACAAGCCGATCACCGACACCAAGGCCGTCCAGGACGGCATCAAGGTGACCTCCAGCAGCGGCCAGGAAGTCGTCGGCCACTGGTTCAACAACCAGCGCCTCGACCTGCGCCCCGAGAACTACTGGCAGGCCGGCTCGACCGTCACCCTGAAGCTGTCCCTGGACGGCGTCGAGGGCTCGGACGGCGTCTACGGCGTCCAGCAGAAGACGGTCACCTTCAAGGTCGGCCGCAACCAGGTCTCCACGGTCGACGCCAAGACCCACACGATGACCGTCACCCGCGACGGCAAGACGGTCAAGACCATCCCGATCTCCGCGGGCGGGCCCGACAACCCCACGTACAACGGCCAGATGGTGATCTCCGAGAAGTACAAGGAGACCCGGATGAACGGTGCCACCGTCGGCTTCACGGACGACGACGGCAAGGGCGAGTACGACATCAAGGACGTGCCGCACGCCATGCGGCTGTCCACGTCGGGCACCTTCATCCACGGCAACTACTGGGGCAAGGGCATCTTCGGCAAGGTCAACACCAGCCACGGCTGCGTCGGCCTGGAGGACGCCAAGGGCGCCGGGGACCCCAACACGCCCGCCGCCTGGTTCTACAACAACTCCATGGTCGGTGACGTCGTGATCGTCAAGAACTCCCCGGACAAGACGATCCAGCCCTCCAACGGCCTCAACGGCTGGAACCTCAGCTGGGCCGAGTGGACGGCGGGCACCACCGCCTGACGGCCCGCCGGGCCGAACCCCACCCCGTACGCCGAAGGCGGCGGCACCGGAATCCGGTGCCGCCTTCGGCGTACGCAC